>JBKQKT010000251.1:0-4877 GCA_052147365.1 Candidatus Korobacteraceae bacterium
GCTTGCCCAGCCACTCGCTGTTGAAGCGCACCTCGGTCTTGTCGCGGTCGAGGATCTTGAACACCTGCGCCTTATAGGTCTCGGCGTTCTGGTCAATCTGCTCGCGGCTGAGCGGCGGCCTCGTTGCCGAGCGGCCGGTGGGGTCGCCAATCAGCCCGGTGAAGTCGCCGATGAGGAAGATGACGGTATGGCCCATGTCCTGGAAGTGCTTGAGCTTGCGCATCAGCACGGTGTGTCCGAGATGCAGATCGGGAGCGGTCGGATCGAAGCCTGCCTTGACGCGCATCGGCTTGCCGCTCTGACGGGATTTGTCCAGCCGCTCGCGCAGGTCGCTCTCGCGGATGATTTCGGCTGCGCCCTTGCGCAGGTAGGCAAGCTGCTCGTCAACAGGAAGGAACGAAGGCATAAGAGGTGATTATAGAAAAACAGCGGTCTCCGTCCGCTTGGGCTACTATATTCGCATGATACGAAAGGCGGTAACGGAACCATGAAGCGCGCTATTCGCATTATTGCAATCGTCGTCGGGATTCTGATCGTGATTGCCATCGCCCTACCCTTCCTGGTGGACGTTAACAGTTTCCGTCCCAGGCTGGAATCGGAGCTGACCAGCGCTCTCGGACGGCAGGTGAAAGTCGGGAATCTGAGCCTGTCGATTTTCTCAGGCACGGTTTCTGCCGACAACATCTCGATTGCCGACGACCCCGCATACAGCAAGAGTCCGTTTGTGACCGCCAAGTCGCTGAAAGCGGGTGTCGAGGTGATGCCGCTGGTCTTTTCCAAGACGCTGCACATCACCGCCATCACGCTGGACGAGCCGCAAATCACCCTGCTGAGGGCGGGAAGCGGGAAGTGGAACTTCTCCACCATGGGTGGGACCGCGCCGCAGACTGCTCCAGCGACACCCCAGGCGCGCGGAACCGCGCCAGCGCCTCAGGCCGGGCAGCCTTCCGGCGGTGCCTTGTCGGTGGACAAGCTGCGCATTACGAATGGCCATTTGCTAGTGGGAGAGGCCAATTCGTCCCAGAAACCGCACGTGTACGACAAGGTGGATCTGGCAGTCACGAACTTCTCGCCCACCGCGCAGTTCCCCATCTCGCTAACGGCTGCACTTCCCGGCGGCGGCGATGTAACCATGAACGGCACTTGCGGGCCGATCAATTCAAGCAATACCGCGGCGACCCCGTTCGCGGCGACGATCAAGGTACACAAGCTCGACTTAGCGGCATCAGGATTCGTAGATCCTTCGACCGGTATCCAGGGAGTGGCGGATTTGGAAGGCACGATTAACTCCAACGGAGGTACAGTCGAGAGTGTGGGCAATGTAACCGCCCAAAAACTGAAGTTGGCGGAGAAAGGCTCTCCGGCAGGCCGCCCCCTGCAGGTGAAGTACTTCGTGGATTACATTCCCAGTAAAGATTCGGGCACGGTGAAGGAGGGCCATATCTCTGCCGGTAGGGCAGTGGCCCAACTGACCGGGACCTTCCAAAGTCAGGGCGCTGCTACCGCGATCAATATGAAGTTAGTCGGAGATGGCATGCCGGTGGACGACGTGGAAGCTGTGCTACCCGCCATGGGCCTTGTATTACCGCCAAATTCGAAACTGCAGGGCGGCACCCTCACCATGGAGCTTGCCATGGCCGGCACGTTGGACAAGCTGGTGATAAGCGGTCCGATTCGGCTTTCCAATTCGAAGCTGGCCGGTTTTGACCTGGGATCAAAGCTGTCAGCCATCTCCGCTCTCTCCGGCAAGACCTCCGGTGGCAAAGACACCACTATTCAAAACCTCAGCGCGACGGTGCGCATTGCTCCGGAAGGAACACAGGCCAACAACATTAACCTGACGATGCCGGCGGTGGGCGTGGTAACGGGCTCCGGGACGGTCAGCCCATCGGGCGCGCTCAATTTCAAGATGAACGCCAACGTCAGCGGCGGCGCGGCTGGCGGCCTCACGCAAATGGCAGGCCTGGGCGGTCAGGCGGGTAACGTTCCCTTCATGATCGAAGGCACGACCTCCGACCCGAAATTTGTGCCGGATGTGAAAGGCATTGCGGGCAGCGCGGTAGAGCAGGCGATCTCGGGTAAGCTCCCCGGCGGCGGCCAGGGCAACAATCCGGCGGACGCGCTGGGTGGGTTGTTCGGGAAGAAGAAAAAGTAGAGTGGAGCGAGGCCGCGCAGCGGCCGACTGCTGTCGACGAAGCCCCTACAAGCCGAGGGTTGTGGCAGAGATCCTTCGGGTACATAGGTCCCTCGACTCGTCAGTCGTCCCCTTCGGCGCACGTTTCTGGATGTTGTAGCTGCGATTGCTCTTCCTCGTCCAGCATGAACTCCAGCACTTCCTGCGGCGCCGATGACGTCCACACTGGTGCGAACGACAGCCGGTGCAGCGGGGTCGGTCCTTTTTCTCGCAGTACTTTCAGATGATGCGCCGTGCTGTAGCCCTTGTTCGACGCCAGCCGGTACTCGGGGAACACCGGGTCCCAGGCGCGGATCATCGCGTCGCGTTCGACTTTGGCGATGATGGAGGCCGCGGCGATAGAGGCAGAGAGCGCGTCGCCATGGATGATGGGCGTCTGAGCGCAATCGAAGGCGATGCTCAACGCGTCAATCAGCAGATGGTCGGGCCGCAGCGTGAGTTTCCCAACCGCTTCCTCCATCGCGCGTTTCGAGGCCCAATAGATGTTGATCTGATCGATGGTGGCGACGTCCACCGCTGCGATTGCCCAAGCCAGCGCGTGCTCGCGAATTCGCGGAGCGAGCTTCTCGCGATCTTCGCGCTGTAGCAACTTGGAATCACGCAATCCGCGAATGCGATAGGCAGGGTCGAGAATCACCGCCGCCGCGACGACCGGGCCGAACAGCGAGCCGCGGCCGACTTCGTCCACGCCGGCCACCAGCTTCGCGCCCGCAGCCCACGCCAACTTTTCGTACTTCAGCGTGCACTTCAGCTTCTTCAGCAGACGCAGCTTCAGCGTGGCCTTCGAGACAATATTCCCGCTCAGTCTTTGAACTGGCGCTTCCTTCTTCTCTCGCTTGGGGAACATTGACAACGGCGATTTCACCACAGAGTCATCGAGGTATTATGGCGATTCTAGAGTTGCTGTAGCCGGGGGTGGAGTACGCCTTCAGGCGTACAAGAAAGTCGATTCCGTCAGAGTCGGCTTTAGCCGCTGAGGTTAGTCCCTTTGATAAGCAGTACCTCAGTGGCTGAAGCCATTGTTCTAACCGCGGCATTGCATGCACGCCTGAAGGCGTGCTCCACCTCGCGTCGGATATGGCAGCCCTGCTGGTACTTTAGAACACAACTCGACTCGCTGCACCTTTCGCCTCCCGCATCGTCGCGCCTCGTGTTACAACAAAAGCGATGCCCTTAGCCAAGCTTCGCTCGCGCATTGGAGCGCCGCAGACTGTCGCGCTCCTCCTCCTGTTGGTCTTTGCTGGGCAATGCGTTTGGCTCATGGCGCACGTTCCACTGTCAGCCATGGAGGGCAGCTACATCGAAGCCGGACTGCTGCATCTGGAGCACCTCTCCAACGCCGCCTCGACGGAGCGCTCCGCGTTGGTTCCGCTGATGGCCGGGCTCGCGGCGCGGCTTTGCGGCGCAGAAAATAAGATCGTCTATTTGAGCGATTACCGCTTTGTGATCCGCTTGCCGTTCCTGTTCGCAGGCATTCTGCTGGGCGGATCGCTGTGGTATGTGGCGCGGCGGCTCTATGGTAATGTCGGCGGTTACATTGCGCTCGCTCTTTTTGCGTTTTCGCCGGTCATGATTGGCTGGTCCAGCCAGGTCGGCCCCTCAATGGTCGCCGCATGGGGTGGATTTGGCCTCATCTTTACGGGAATCGCGGTGGCGCATACGCTCTACGCTCCACGCGAGGTGATCCTTTGGAACTGGCGCCGCATTTTGCTGATGGGCCTTTCCATTGCGGTCTGTATTGGCGCTCAATTCTCTCTCTGGATACTGCTGGTGCCGGCGCTGGCATTCATGCTCTGGGTGGGCCATGAAAGGCCCGCCGCGGCCCTGGTGATTTTCGCTGCGGCTTGCGTCACTGGGCTGCTGTTGCTGTGCGCGGTTTATGGCTTCCGTCCTGTGGTTCTTGGTGCTGCGCTGCATAACGCAAACTGGCTTGAAATTTCTTCCAATGATCCCTCCTGGCGCGGTGTCTCCTCGCTGTTTGCTGGCTTTTTCCTGCAGGGTGGAATTGGATTAGTGCTATTGCTCGCGGTGACGCTGGGCACGTTCGCCGGCTGGAGACGCGCGCGTTTCTTCGGTACCGCCGCGCCGCTCATCGTTGGACTCTTACTCGTGGCACTCGGGGCCCGGTTGCAGTTTGCCGGGCTCACTTTCCTGCTAGCAGGCTTGCCGTTCCTGATGCTGTTCATGGCGGGCGTTTCCACCGATTTGCTGGAGGGCCGCTACGCCCTGGCCGCCAACACCGTAATTGGGGGCGTCCTGGTCGCCAACGCCATGATTGATGTTTATGGCCTGATGCATCTCACATCGCGAAGCCGGTAACAACTTTGCATCATCCAATGGGTTGGAATAAACTGAGGGGCCATGCGGGGCGTCGCTCAATCCGCTAATCTTTACCGCGAGAATTCATTTCCGCGCATGGCAGTGTCGGTTCTCTTTGCAGCGTTTGCCGTTTTGCTCGTACTGCCGGCGTCAGCCCAGTATCCAGGTCCACCCGCGAGGACCACCGTTAACGGCCACTTTCTCGGACCAGCGCCAAGCGTAACTTCGCTGGCTGGCCGCTACCTGCCTCCTCCTTTGCCCAGCGTGACCTCGATTCCGAATTACGGATACACGCGGTGGTATCCGAATTCACCTTATTACAACGGATACAATCGCGGGCGTGGCTACGGTAACGGACGAGGGG
>JBKQKT010000252.1:0-17089 GCA_052147365.1 Candidatus Korobacteraceae bacterium
GGCCAGGTTTCGATTTCAGGAAACTTAACGTCCAAGCCGGACTCGGCGTGCTGCCGCGTGTAGTGCTCACTTTTTGCCATGGAATCTATTCTAGCGACGGTCCGGCGGAGATGGGATCACGGCAACCCGCTGGGTGGTCCGCTGGGAAGCGGCATGCGACTGGGGTTTGGGCGGCGGCTGAGGTGCAACGTCGGCATTGTTGCTCAGCTTGAGGAGCTCGGAGTTCAGTTCCGCGCCCACCAAAATGATGAAGCCCGTCCAATACAGCCACACAAGCAGCGCGATGCCGCCCCCGAGCACGCCGTAGGTCTTGTTCAGGTGCTCAAACTTCTGGAAATACAGACTCAGTCCATCTGACAATAGAATCCAACCCAACACAGCGAAGACGGCTCCGGGCAAGGAAGCCGAGAAACTGTGCTTCACGTTGGGCGCCATGAAATAAAGGCCTTCGATGGCGAGCACCATTAAAATGGCCGCAAGTGCATGTTGTGAAATCGGCCAGAAGGCGGCGAACGTTTTTGTGAGTCCCAGTTCCCCTGCTAAGAACTTGCCGAAATGTGGGCCAACGACCAGGAAAACAAATGCAACAGCGACCAGCAGTCCTACGAGGAACGTGAGTTCGAAAGCCAGGAGGCGTGTTTTCCACATGGGCCTGGTTTCGGGAACGTCGTAAGCGACGTTTAAGGCCTCGATCATAGTGGCAAAGGCACTGGAACACGTCCATAAAGCTGCGAGCAAGCCGAAGGACAGCAATGCTGGGTGATTGTACAAGGTTACGTCGGCGACCACTCTCCGTACCAATCCCATGCTCTCGGGCGGCACCACCTGCGCCATTGCCGCGACAATAGTGTTAAAGAGATGGGGTATAGGCAGGTAACCGACGAACGTCGCCACAGCAATCAATGCTGGAAACAAGGCCAGCAAGAAGTAGTACGACAGTGCCGCTGCGAACGGGAAGATGTGGTTTTGGTTAACGTCAGTGAAGACGTTGACGACGACCCGCTTCCATTGCCTAACTCTCATGATTGGGAATTGTTCGCCGATGACATGGGTCCGCAAGTCGAGGCGTAAGCGCTTGGGCGCGTCTTTGGCCAGAACTGGACATCATATAGCTAAAGGTTAAATAGGTGCATACCTGACCCAGAAGGCAATACTGCATCGTGGAATTATGGATAAGCGGACGTGAGCAGAAGTTTCGCTCTACGTTATACTTATAAGCTTGGACAGAGATGGCAGTAACAACTGAGAACGGGCCTAAGCCCGTGAACGGCAAGCGAACCGGGATCATGCTGGTTGCGCTGGTACTGGCGGTGGTGGTGCTGGCTGCGTTCGTGTCTTTACGGCGATCGCAGGTGCCAATCCGGGTCGGGCATGCTGAGCGGGGGACCATAACTGCAAGCATCGCTACCAACGGGAAGATCGAGGCCCTGAATAACTTTGAAGCGCACGCGCCGGTGGCCACTACCGTGAAAAAAGTCTATGTGCAGCAGGGCCGATGGGTGAAGACCGGGCAGTTGCTTTTGCAGTTGGAAGATGCGAATGCGCGGGTTCAGGCTGCCCGCGCCGAAGCGCAACTGAAGGGGGCGCAGGCCGACGTCAGTGCGGTGGAGGGCGGAGGCACCAAGGAAGAGGTGCTGACCACTCGCAACGCTCTGGTTAAGGCCCAAGCCGATCGCGATGCGGCACAAAGGAACCTGGATGCGATGCAGCGGTTGCTTCGGACGGGAGCCGCATCGCAAGCCGAGGTGGACGCAGCGCGAAATCAACTGCATGTGGCCGACGCCAACCTACGTTACCTCCAGCAAAAGTTGAGTGGCCGCTACTCGCAGCAGGAAGTCGGTCATGTGGAGGCGCAGCAGGCCGAGGCCCGCGCCTCACTGGCGGCTGCACAGCAATTGCTACATGATTCAAATGTGACCGCGCCCCGTGACGGAGTGGTGTACTCGCTTCCAGTGCAGACGGGGGCCTTCGTGAACGCGGGCGATTTACTGGTACAGGTTGCAGATCTGCAACAGGTGCGCGTGCGTGCTTTTGTTGACGAACCGGATATTGGAAAGCTGCAAAAAGGCCAGGAAGTCGACGTCTCATGGGATGCCCTTCCAGGCCGCGTTTGGAAGGGTACGATAGAAACTCTACCAACCACCGTAGTGCAGCGCGGGACCCGGATGGTGGGAGAGGTGACCTGCGTAGTGGACAACGGCGATCTCAAACTGCTCCCCAACACTAATGTGACTGTTGC
The DNA here is from genome assembly GCA_052147365.1 of Candidatus Korobacteraceae bacterium. Lineage (GTDB taxonomy): Bacteria > Acidobacteriota > Terriglobia > Terriglobales > Acidobacteriaceae > Bog-257. The sequence goes on from JBKQKT010000252.1 coordinate 2,240, forward strand.
TGTGATTACCGCCCGCGTGGAAAATGCCTTGACCGTCCCCCGGGAATCGGTGCACCAGGACGCCAAAGGGCAATATGTTTATCAGGTGCAGAATGGCGAGTTACATCGGCGGAACGTTCAGACATCGGTCTCGAATCTTACGCGGATCGCTGTAACCAGTGCTCTCCCGGATGACGCTGTGCTCGCATTAGGCTCCACGAACCTGCGTTCCTTGTCCGATGGGGTGCCAGTAAAGCCAGTGAATCCATGACGGTTTTGCGCACGAAGTTTTTCGCGAGCTTGCTGCTGCTTCTCGCTGTAGCAGTCGCCGCTGCCGATCCTGCGGTCGTGGAATTGCTTTCGCTCGGCCGCATGAATGACGCTATCAGCGAGCTTGTCAACCGTAACGATGCGGAGTCGCTGCATCTGTTGTCGCGGGCGTACTATGCGACGGAGCACTGGGATGACGCGGTGAAATGCGGGGAACGGGCGGTCGTTCTTCGCCCCAACGACGCTGGCTATCATCTTTGGCTGGCGCGCGAATACGGGGGGAAAGCAGCCAATGCGAATCCAATGACTGCGGCGGCTACGGCCCGCAGGGCGAAGAATGAATTTGAGCAAGCTGTGCAACTCGACCCGTTAAGTGTAGAAGCCCGGCTTGATCTGGCGCAGTTCTATACGGAAGCGCCCGCCATCATGGGCGGAGGACTGGACAAAGCCCGCGATCAGGCGGCTCAGGTGGCGAAGTACAATTCCGCGAAGTCACATTTAATGCTGGCACGTGTGGCTGAGAAAGAGAAGCAATTCGCCGAGGCCGAAACTCAGCTTCGGCAGGCGATTGGTGAAGCCAAGGATTCTGCGGAATACTGGTTGGACCTGGCCGCGTTTTATCGCGCCCGGGGACGTCTGGACGATATGCAGACGGCAGTGCGGACTGCGTTGGCGCAGTCTGGCAGGCCGGCGGAAGCCTATTTCGATGCGGCAAACGAGTTGTTCTTGGGTAATCGCGATTTCCCCGACGCCGTTTTGTATTTGCAAAAGTACTTAGCGTCCGGCGCACTGGTGGAAGGCGCACCCGCCTTCCGCGCCCATTACCAACTCGGCCAGATCTACGAGAAGATGGGCCAGGAGCCGGCGGCGGTCTCGGAATACCAGGCATCACTTGCACTCGCGTCCGGTTTCGACCGCGCCAGAAGGGCCCTCAATCATCTCCAATAGCCGGCCATGTGCGTATCATCGTTTCGGTAGGTAAAGCACGGGATGCCTCCAAGACCGCGCTGTTTCAAGATTAATCGAGTGGGTCGCTGGACAAAGGTTGCCGCTATGGCCTGCGCGTTGTTGGCCTGTCAAGTGCCGTGCCGGGCTGCCGATACTCCGGAACCCCAATTCGTGTCGTTCAGCAGGGCTGTTGACCTAGCATTGGAACACAGCGGAGTCATTGGTATCGCGGCCCTCAGCCAACTGCGCTCGCAAAAGGTGTATCAGGAGCTTCGCAACAACTACCTCCCTCAAATGACCATCGGCTCAGGCCTGGGCTACGCCTATGGATTTCCCCTGACTTTGGAAGGCACTGCGCCTTCTCTGGCCAACTTCACGTCGACGCAGGCCCTGTTTAATCCCGCGCTCAAACAGTTCATCAGGGCCGCTAAGATTGACTGGGGTGCGAACTCACAGGATGTCGAAGACAAGCGCAATGCAGTTATTCTCGACACGGCTCTGACTTATGCCCAACTCGAGCAACTCAGCAGCAAGACCAGGGCCTTGACGGAAGCTCAGGAAGCAGCTGAGAAGGCGCAGTTCGTCAGCGAGCAGCGTTTGCAGCAAGGAGTGGACAGCAAGCTGGAGGTCACCAAAAGTCAACTGACCGCAGCCCGCATCCGTCTGCGGCTGGCTGAGGCGCAAGGTCAAATGGACGTCCTGCGGGAACACCTATCCAAGTTGATCGGGCTTCCGGCCAGTTCCATCGCGGTCGAGCCAGGATCCATGCCACAACTGCCCGAGATTTCTCAGGAAGACGATCTTGCAGCCCGCGCAGTAGCCAACAGCCCCCTGGTGAAACAGGCAGACCAGAAAGCGGCTGCTGCGGAGGCACGCGCCAAAGGCGAACACAAGGCTGCCACTTGGCCCACGGTTGACGTTGCCACGCAATATGCGTACCTGGCGCAATACAACAACTGGGACGTGTACTTTAGGACCGGCACTTTCCTGGCTAACAACTTCACCGGCGGACTCAATATTCGTATTCCGGTCTACAATCCCGTCCAGAAAGCTAAAGCCGCACAAGCCGACGCGGACGCCATGATGGCACGTAAACAGGCAGCCCTGACTCGCGACCAGGTGGGCGAAAATTCACTAAAGCTGCAGCGTTCCTTGCGCCAGTTGGCTGCCGCACGCGACGTGGCCAAGCTGGAATGGGAGGTCGCTCAAGGGGAACTGGACGTGGTCACCGGCCGCATGGAAACGGGAGCGGCCAACACCCGGGAGCAGGCCAACGCCCGAATGAACGTTGACGACAAGCATGCCGCGTTCATTGATGCTGAATTCGAATTCTCCCGGGCAGAGTTGCAGCTCCTGCGGCTTACCGGTGAACTGGAAAACTGGGCCATTCCGCAGCACTAATTGACCGTTCGCTGTGAACCAGCAAATGCATCTAAGTTCAAGAGTTTCAAGCATTTCTCTCCGTGCCGCGCAAATGGTACGATAGAAGTCACGTATATGCCTTTGAAGACGCTTTTCCTGAATCCACCTTCTTTCGAAAACTACGACGGTGGCGCCAGCTCGCGCTGGCCAGCCACCCGTGAGATCGAGTCCTATTGGTACCCGGTCTGGCTTGCGTATCCGGCCGGAATGCTGGAAGGCTCGCGCATGCTCGACGCTCCGCCACATCACGTGAGCGCGGAAGAGACCATCGAGATTGGCAAGGATTTCGACTTTCTGGTGCTGTTCACCAGCACTCCGGGCTTCCAAGGCGATATCGGCCTTGCGGCAGCGATGAAAGCGGCCAACCCGGGACTAAAGATCGCCTTCGTCGGCCCACACGTTACCACTTTGCCGGAGCGGTCACTCAAAGAAGGCACGGCCATTGACTTTGTCGTCCGCCGGGAGTTTGACTATGCCACAGTCGAATTCGCCAACGGAAAGCCATTGAGCGAGATCCTCGGCGTCTCCTATCGCGCCCCAAACGGCGAGATCGTTCACAACGGGGACCGTCCCGCTGTGGAAGACCTGGACGCGCTGCCGGATGTGGTGGATGTCTATAAGCGCGACATCGACCCGCGCCGCTACAACGTGCCGTTCCTGCTTTACCCTTTCGTGTCCCTGTACACGACGCGCGGCTGCCCGGCACAGTGCACCTTCTGCCTCTGGCCGCAGACGCTCAGCGGACATCCCTGGCGCAAGCGGTCTTCGGACAGGGTGGCTGCCGAAATGGCAAAGGCCAAGGAATACTGGCCGTGGGTAAAAGAGTTTTTCTTTGACGACGACACCTTCAACATCCAGAAGGCGCGCACCATTGAGCTGTGCTCCAAGCTGAAGCCTCTGAACATCACCTGGTCGTGTACCTCGCGCGTTACCACCGATTACGAAACACTGAAGGCGTTGAAGGAATCCGGCTGCCGGCTGTTGATTGTTGGCTATGAATCAGGTGACCAGCAGATCCTGAAGAACATCAAAAAAGGCGCCACAGTCGAGCGGGCGCGCCAGTTCACCAAGGACTGCAAGAAGCTTGGGTTGCTGGTGCATGGCGACTTCATACTTGGTTTGCCGGGTGAAACCAAAGAAACCGTTCGCCAAACCATCGATTTCGCCAAGGAGCTGGACATCGAAACCATCCAGGTGTCGCTGGCCCACGCCTACCCGGGAACAGAGCTGTACGACTATGCCAAGGCCAACGGATTCTTAAAGGCCGAAGGCTCTCAGATGGTAGACGAGATGGGCCACCAGGTTGCGATGATAGAGTACCCGGGCATCTCCCGCGATTACATCCTGGAGATGGTGCACCGTTTCTACGACGAGTATTACTTCCGCCCTAAAGCGGTGTTCCGGATCGTGAAGAAGGCCGCCTTTGACTCCACTGAACGGAAGCGCCTGTACAAAGAGGCCAAGTCGTTCCTGAAGCTACGGGCCTCGCGCAACCGGACGGTGAAGGAAGCTCGGCGACAGCCGGCACCAAGCCTTCTGGAAGTTCAGCCGGAACCGACCCCGGGCCTTGTTTCCATTTCTCCGATAGGCGCCACCGCACCTGGCAACTCGGAAACGGCAGAAACGGTCAACGCCTAGGAGTTTGGCGTGACCTTTCGCAAGTATCTCATCCTCGCCGCAGTCGCGGTCTTCGCGTCCTGCGGTGATGTTTGTCTTGCGCGCGGGATGCGGGATTTCGGAGCGGTGACAGCAGCGAATTGGCACCAGCTCTTTGGCATCGTGCTGAATCCCTGGGTGCTGACCGGCATCGGCTTGCTGTTGTTGTTCTTCGGCAGCTACCTCACAGCCCTATCCTGGGCAGATCTCACCTTCGTCCTTCCGGCCACCGCCCTGAGCTACGTGCTGATGGCCTTGCTCGCCGGGCTACTTTTGCATGAGAACGTGACCTTCTCGCGCTGGCTGGGCATTGCGTTCGTTACGGTAGGTGTCGGCTTCGTCGCCAGCGGACCTGCGGTGACACCGACTACTCTGCCCAAGTGGGAACCGCGCGACCCTGAGACTCGCATTAGCAAAAGTGCCGGGAGCGATGCATGACCGGCACGGCGATCTGGGCGGGTGTCGCTGCGATCGTCCTTACCGCGACTACAGGTGACGTGCTGCAGGCCCGCGCCATGAAGGAGATCGGCGATCTTGGTGCCATCCGCAAGTCGCAGGGCATTCTCGAAATCGCGCGCCGTGTTCTCACCAGCCCGTGGTTTTTGTCCGGGCTGTTCTTTATGGCGCTGGCTTTCTTCAGCCTGCTGGTAACGCTGTCGTGGGAGGACGTCAGCATCGTTGGCCCGGCATCTGCCTCGCTGACCTTCATTGCCAACGCCTTGGCGGCAAGGTTATTTTTGAAGGAACGGGTTGACCATCGCCGATGGCTGGCTGCGCTGTTTGTGGCTGGCGGGGTGGTGCTGCTGGCACACTGAGTAACCAGCTGCTAAGAACACTAGCGCCCTCCGCACGGTTCGCGAAAGGGCGCTAATGAATGGCGGCGCGACACTACGGCCAGCCCCGCTGTCTACTTGGAGAAGGCCCCGATAGCTGCGGCCTCGTCGTCTTTTACATCGAAGACCGTATATAGCTTGGTGATCTGCAGCAGGTCGTGCACTTTCTTGGTCAGGTGCAGCAACTTCAATTCGCCGCCCTGATTGCGCACCGAGGTAAAGGCGCTGACCAACTCGCCGATGCCCGAGCTGTCAATGTAGCTTACGTCGCCCAGATTTAGCAGGATTTTCTTCTGCCCCTTCCCCAGCAGGTCCTTGACGGTGTCGCGCAAGATCACGCTGCCCTCGCCGAGAGTGATACGCCCACTCAAGTCGACGATGGTGACGCCATCGATCTGCCGGGTGCTAGCTTTCATACTCACGTGGAAGCCTCCTGGCGGTCCAGTTCATTGTTCTGGAGCCGCTTAATCAAAGTGATTTCAGTGCCGCAGTTGAGTTTACGAAAACGAACTTCATCCATGAAGGTCCGCATCAAGAATATCCCACGGCCAGACTGTTTCAAAAGGTTCTCCGGGGCAAGCGGGTCAGGAATCTCTTCCGGCACGAATCCCTTGCCCTGGTCGGAAATCGTCACGGTCAGGTCCCGCCCTGCGTGCTCAAAGGTCAGGTTTACCCGCTTGGCAGGGTCGTATGCGTTACCGTGCAGCACGGCATTGATCATTCCCTCCCGGACGGCCATGGAGATTCCACTCCGCGTGTCTTCATCGAAGCCGGCCTGCGAAGCGGCCTGGTCAGCCATCTCCTCGGCTTTATTCACGCTCTCCAGCGTGGATTCCATGGTGTAGGAAACGCGTTGTGGCACGGTCGTCAATGGCTCGGGTTACCCCTGGTCAGTTCCGGTCTGGGCCTTGAGGGACCGAATCTTCAGGATGGAGCAGTTTGCCTGTTTGGAGAGACACTTGTCAATGCAAGGATTGGCCGCCGGCAAGTCCCGGGGCGGGAATGCCTCCGGGGGGCGAAAAAAGTGTTTGCGTCGGTTGCCCACGTTGCGGTTAAGGGTTAAGATGAAATTAGAACGAACGTTCGGAAAAATAGCCCAATTCCAGTCGATTCAGTACCGATACCTTGAAAAATGTCAGCTGCTCCCACAACCCCCGTCTTGGACGCCACACCAGCCCACGACAGCCGGTTTGACCGTCGGCTGGCCGAGATCGTCGACTACGCGACGGAGATTTTTGCCGATAAAGGCTACGAGGGTGCTTCAATGCGTGACCTCTCTCGCCTCAGTGGTATCTCGCTCGCTGGTCTTTATTACTACTTCGACTCGAAGGAAAAGCTCCTGTACTTCATCCAGCGACACACCTTCACGACCATCATCGAACGCCTGCGTGAGCGGCTGGTCGCCAGCAACGATCCGGAAGAACGGCTTCGGATCTTTGTGCACAACCACGTGGACTATGCCGTCGCCAAAACGAAGGCAATGAAAGTGCTTTCTCACGAGGACGACGTCCTCAAGAACAGCTATGGCGCTGAGCTGGCCGCGATCAAACGTGAGTACTACCACATTTGCGTTGGTCTGGTTGACGATCTGGTGAAGGCGGAAGGGCTGAACCGGCTTGACTCGCAAGCCTCAGCCGGAAGGGCAATCGGCGCCCGGACTGCTGTGATGGCCTTGTTCGGAGCCATGAATTGGCTATACACCTGGTACAACCCGCGCGTCGATCCTGATGCCGCGACATTGGCCCGAGAGATCGGCGACCTATTCCTGCGGGGAATACGCGATACCGCAGCTGAGTCGCGAAAACCGCAGCTCGGCGCCGATGACAAAGAAACAGCGCAAATCGTCAGGCGCTTTCGTGAGAGCACGTTGTCGCGCAATGGGCGTTCGTTGCCGGGAAGGAACAAAACCAGGAAATGAGTAGATGGAAGAGTTTGGCAAGGAGCGAGAATGAGTAGCACAACCCGGCCTGTCTCGACGGAAGTGCGGCGGCTGGTTAATTATCGGCAGGAATCCGGGGTTGCGGTAATCGAGCTGAATGACCCGCCAGCGAATGCCTATACCTACGAGATGAACCGGCAGCTCGACGAGGCCATTCTTGCGGCCCGCATGGACAACGAGGTTCATGTGATGGTTCTGACCGGCGCTGGGGAAAAATTTTTCTGCGCGGGCGCGAACATCCAGATGCTGACCAGAGTGGATCCAACGTTCAAGTACTACTTCTGTCTGTACGCGAACGAAACACTGCTGCGCCTGGAGAACACTCCTAAGCTGGTCATTGCAGCGCTAAACGGCCACTGCGTCGGTGGCGGTCTGGAGGTCGCGCTGGCGGCCGATCTGCGCATCGCACGCAAAGACGCTGGCAAGATCGGATTGCCGGAGGTCAACCTGGGCGTGTTGCCCGGTACTGGCGGAACCCAGCGCCTGTCGCGAATTGTGGGCAAGTCAAAGGCAATCGAACTGATGGTCACGGGGAAGACCTTTTCGTTTGAAGATGCGAAGCAATTGGGGCTGATCAATGAGGTCTTTGAACGAGAACGCTTCATGGAACGCGTGATGGAGTACGCGCGCCAGTTTTGCCCGCCGAACAAAGCGGCGAAGGCCGTGGGACGCATCAAGCGCGCGGTGCAGACCGGTTGGGAGATTTCCCTTGAAGCCGGACTAGCCCTGGAGCGCGAGAATCAGCAGCTGCTTTTTGAGAGCGAGGACGCTAAAGAAGGGCTTGCGGCGTACGTCGAGAAGCGGACAGCTACTTTTGTGGGGAAATAGTTCTTCAGGTTGTCATTTCGAGCCAGGACGTTAGTCTGAGCCGAGGGTTCTGCTTGTTGTCGCGATGAATACCAGCGCCCAATCCGTTTTTGCCCGCATCACGGTTGCTCTTGAGCCGCCGGCGGCGCGCATCACGCTGAACAATCCGCCGCTGAACGTCATTGACGTTGCCATGATGGACGAACTGCGGGCCGCACTGGAACAGATCGACACACGGCCGGAGATAATCACGATTGTTCTTGCTGGTTCGGAGAGCGCTTTCTCCAGCGGCGTGGACGTCGCCGCACATACTCCTGACAAGGTGCGCGACATGCTCACCGCATTTCACAGTGTGATCCGCTCCGTGGTTGACAACAACAAGCTGACTATCGCCAGCGTGCGAAGGCATTGCTTGGGTGGAGGCGCAGAGCTGGCGCTCATGTGCGATATCGTGTATGCGTCGCCTGACTCGGTCTGGGGATTTCCAGAGATCAAGCTGGCGTGCTATGCGCCAGTGGCGAGCGTTGCCTTGTTTGCCGTTGTGGGGCAGAAGCTGGCGGCAGAACTGTTGCTTACCGGACGCATGCTCAGCGGCAGGGAAGCGCTCGACGCCGGACTGGTGAACGGGCTTGCGGACGATCCCGAGACGCTGGTCGCCGAATGTGTGCAGCGAGTGTCGCAACTAAGTCCGGCGGCGCTGGCTTTGGCCAAGAAAGCCTTCTATGCATGGCATGCGATCCACTTTGACAAGGGTCTGGCGCGTGCCGAGCAGATTTATCACGACGAGTTGATGAAAACTGCCGACGCACAGGAAGGGGTTGCAGCCTTCATCGAGCGTCGCAGGCCGAAATGGACGGGGAAGTAGTCTATGGATTACGAGATCAAGCCCGAAGATCTGAAGTTGCTACGCGATGCTGGAAACGACGTCACCGTGCTTGATGTTCGAGAGCTGTGGGAATACCAGATCGCGAAAATCGACGGCAGCAAGCACATTGTGATGGGTGACATCCCTGCGCGTTTCAACCAAGAGCTCGATCCCGAAGACCACATTGTGATCGTGTGCCATCACGGAGTGCGCTCGATGAACGTCACCGCATGGTTGCGGCAGCAGGGCTTCGAGAAAGTGCAATCGTTGCAGGGCGGAATCGACCGCTGGGCACGGCAGATCGATCCCTCGGTGCCGGTGTATTGAGGACAGTACCTGGTATTTGGTATTAGCGTTGTGGCGTGCTCTAAGGTCGCCCAATACCAAGTACCAACTACGGTTTTTATGAAAAAAGAACTCATCGAACTTCGCGTCAACGGACGCACCCACGAACTGGCGATCGAGCCAAACAAGCTACTGCTTGACGTCTTGCGCCAGGACCTCGACCTGACCGGTTCCAAGCGGGCCTGCGACGACTCCTCGTGCGGTGCCTGCACAGTGCAGGTGGATGGCGTTCCCATGCTCTCTTGTACCATGCTGGGCGCAAGTTGCGAAGGACAGGAGATCACCACGGTCGAAGGCGTCGCCAACCACGGAGCGCTCGCAGCGTTACAAAAAGCCTTTGGCGATTTCGGTGGCTCGCAATGTGGGTTCTGCACTCCCGGATTCATGATGACGGTGCGATGGCTGCTGGCGAACAATCCCGAGCCAACCGAAGATGAAATCCGAGAAGCGCTTAGCAGCAACCTGTGCCGCTGCACCGGATACACGCAGATGTACCAGGCGGTTCGCGCGGCCATCGCAGCGGAACAAATCGGCTTGATACAAGAACTGGTGGAGACAAAGTGACCGGTAGCAAATTCTCAATTATTGGCAAGCCGATCGCGATGGTGGACGCCGCCGGCAAAACCACTGGCGCCGGCAAATATACCGACGACCTCAGCCTTCCCGGCATGCTGGTGGGGAGGATCCTGCATTCGTCCTACCCGCATGCGCGGATCGTGCGCATTGATGCCTCGCGCGCCAAGGCGCTTGAAGGCGTGGTCGCAATCGTCACCGGAGATGATGCGCCCAATCGTTACGGTATTCTGCCGGTTGGCCACGACGAGACCGCGCTGGCGGTCGATAAGGTCCGATACATCGGCGACAACGTTGCATGCGTAGCCGCCATTAGCGAAGAGATTGCCGAGCGGGCGCTCGAGTTGATCAATGTGGAATACGAGCCACTGCCCGCTTACTTCGACCCCGAAGACTCGATGAAAGCGCAGACCAACCTCATTCACGAACACCGTCCGTACAATCTGGAGAAGGACTATCACCACATCTTCGGCGATCCCGAGCAGGGGTTCGGCGAAGCGGATTACGTGCATGAGGCGCGCTATATCGCTAACGAAGTGACACACGCCGCGATGGAGCCGCACAGCACACTGGCGAACTTCGAACTCGACCCTCACACTGGCAGGCTTGGCCGGCTGACAGTGTGGTCATCGACGCAAGTCCCCTACTACCTGCAGCACAAGCTGTCGCTGGTGCTGGACATGGCGATGTCGCAAATCCGCGTCATTAAACCACTGGTCGGCGGTGGCTTCGGCGGGAAGAGCGAAGTAATCCCACTGGAGATCATCGCGGCGGTCGCGGCGCGCGCGGCCAAGGCGCCGGTAAAGATCACCTACACGCGCGAGGAGGTGTTCTGGGCCCATCGCGGCCGCCCGCGGACCATTATCGACCTCAAGACGGGCGTGAAGAACGATGGTCGGTTGACTTCGGTCGCCTGCAAGGTTATCCAGGATGGCGGCGCGTATTGCTCGTATGGCGTAGTCACGATTCTCTACTCCGGCGCGCTGCTCGGAGCACTGTACGACATTCCCAACATTCGCTACGACGGATACCGCGTTCTTACTAACAAGCCGGCATGTGGCGCGATGCGCGGCCACGGAACCGTGAATGTACGCTTTGCTTTCGAGTCGCAGATGGATGAGATCGCGGCAAAGCTCAATCTCGATCCGGCTGAGGTTCGGCGAGTCAATTTGCTGAAACCGCCGACCGTCACCGTCAACGGGCTGCGCGTGTTGAGCTATGGCCTGCCCGAGTGCATTGATCAGGTGGTCACGCGTTCCGGGTGGGATGAGCGCCGGGGCAAGCTTCCCAAGGGCCGCGGTCTTGGTATGGCCTGCAGCCACTATGTGAGCGGTGCTGCCAACAGCATCATCCGCTCTGACATGCCGCATTCCACAGTCAACATCAAGATCGATCGCGATGGCGGTGTCGTTGTGTACACGGGCGCTGCAGAAATCGGACAAGGCTCTGACACGATGACCGCGCAAATTGTCGCCGAAGTTCTTGGATGCGAGCTGTCGCGCGTGAAGGTGATCGCCGCCGACACCGACCTCACGCCTATCGATCTCGGATCGTATTCGAGCCGCGTGACCTTCATGTCCGGCAATGCCGCCCTGCGTGCGGCGGAAGAGGTGAAGAAGAACATTGTCAGCGCAGCTTCAAAACGCATGAACTGCACCCCGGAAGACGTAATCATGCGAAATGACCGCGTTTGGAAGCGTAATACCACAGCGTCGGATATTACCCACACTACGTGGGATACCCAGGAAGACAGAGAAACTGCGAGCGGGCACGTGGATGGTCAAATCCTGCGCGGCTCCGTCCTGCAGACGCGTAAAGAGGAAGGCCCGAAGGAACACATGAGCTTCGAGGAGGCCATCGTTTCCGCCATTGACTTCCACGGTGCGCTGACCGGTACGGGGTCGTATGCCCCTCCGGCCGAGGCGCGGGGTGGCAAGCACAAAGGAGGAGGCGTGGGTCCGTCGCCGGCTTATTCCTACTCAGCCCAGGTCGCTGAAGTGAGTGTCGACGAAGACACCGGCGAAGTGACAGTGCACAAAATCTGGGCTGCGCACGACTGCGGACGTGCTCTGAATCCCGTTGCGGTTGAGGGCCAGGTAATTGGCTCCGTTTGGATGGGGCTGGGGCAGGCTCTCGAAGAAGAGATGATTTGGAAAGATGGCCTGCTGATGAACCCGGGTTTGCTGGAATATCGCAGCCCGTCGGCAGCCGAGTCGCCGGAGATTGAATGCATCATTGTCGAGAGCGTCGACCCCGAAGGTCCTTTCGGCGCTAAAGAGGCGGGTGAAGGGTCGCTGGCCGCAACCATTCCCGCCATTTCCAACGCCATCTACGAGGCTATAGGAGTTCGACTCCGGGAAGTACCATTCACGCCAGAGCGCATATTGGCAGCGCTACGAGCGAAGAAGGGGCTGAAGCGTATTGCCATGACCGAGTCAGTTGATCCGACAGCTCCAATGACCTTCCGGGAACACGGAGGCTCGCTATGGTTCCGTGGCAAGGGACCACTCCGGCATGCCCTTGACCCATCGCGACAGAAGGCCCACGCCACCAGCGGTGAGCAGTGAGCCTACCTAGCTTCCAACTTTTGCGCCCGAAAACGAGCGATGAGGCCGTCGCACTGCTGGCTGGCTGCGATGGCGAAGTAAGAATTGTCGCCGGCGGCACCGACCTGCTCCCTTCGATGAAGCAAAAGCTGTTCACGCCATCCTATGTGCTCGATTTACGCGGCATCAGTGAACTGCGCGGTATTCGCAGCATACCGGGAAACGGCCTGGAAATTGGCGCGCTCACCACGCTCAGCGCCGTCGAACACTCACCGCTCATCCGCAAAGACTACCCGGTGCTTTACCACGCGGCCAGGGCCGTTGCTTCGCCGGTTCTGCGCAACATGGGGACCATCGGCGGCAACCTGTGCCTGGACACGCGCTGCCTTTGGTACAACCAATCGCTACTGTGGCGCAAGAGCTGTGGCTTCTGTCTCAAGAAAGACGGCGATCTCTGCCACGTTGCCCCGGGCGGAACGTTCTGCTGGGCGACGTTTTCCGGTGATACACCACCGGCGCTACTCTGCCTGGGAGCGGAAATCGAAATCGCCGGGCCAAATGGCGTCCGACGTACCCCATTGTCAGAGTTCTACGTGAACGATGGTATTGTGCGTTTGCATCTGGCACCCAACGAGCTTGTCACCTGCGTCCACTTGCCCGAGTCATCGGCCGGATGGCGCGGCAGCTACCAAAAGCTGCGCGTCCGAGGCAGCATTGATTATCCGCTGGCCGGCGTCGCGGTCGCACTCAACATGCGCTCAGGCCGCGTGGAAGATGCGCGCGTCGCCATTACCGCTGTCAACCCCGCGCCGTTTCTGGTAAAGGATGCAGATGCTCATCTCGTAGGCGCACCGCCGAGCGAGGAACTTGCTGAGCGCGTTGGTGATCTGGCAGCGAGTACGGCAAAACCGCTGACCACATCGGGGCTGACGCCGGAATACCGTCGCGAGATGGTGCGTGTGTTTGCCAAGCGCGCGGTATTGGCGTGTATAAACTGAATGATCACCGACTGCCACGTCCACATCCAACCGATGGAGTTGTTCAAGCCGGAAGCCCTGGCGCTGATGAAAAACTCACGCAGGGACTTCGACCAGATTGCGGAATACTGCCGCTCGCCGAAAGCCTTTCTCAGCTACCTCGACCGGATCGGCGTGGATCGCGCCGTGCTTATTAACTATGTTGCGCCGGAGGTTATCGGCTTTACACCCGCCGTCAACGAGTTCGTCGCGACGTATGTAAAAGAAAACCCAAAGCGCCTAATTCCGTGCGGCAGTGTGCATCCGCGGCATACCGCCAACGTGCTGGCCGACATGGAGCAGATTGTGCGTCTGGGCATCAAGCTCATCAAGATCCATCCCCCGCACCAGTTGCTGTACCCGAACGACTACATCAACGGCGTCAAAGAACTTGAGATTATCTACCGCGCCGCCGAGGCGAACGGAATCCCCATCATGGTGCACACTGGCACGTCAATTTTCCCCGGCGCGCGCAATAAGTACGGAGATCCGATGTACGTGGACGATGTGGCCGTCGATTTTCCCAAGCTGAAGATCCTGCTGGCGCATGGCGGGCGACCGCTGTGGATGGACACCGCATTTTTCCTGGTGCGAAGACACGGCAATGTCTATCTCGACATCAGCGGCATTCCACCCAAGACGCTGCTGAGGTATTTTCCACGGCTGGAAGAGATCGCACACAAGACTCTGTTCGGCACTGACTGGCCCGGCCCGGGCGTGCCCGAGATCGAGAAGAACCTGGTGGAGTTTCGCGCCCTGGCGCTGAGCGAAAGCGCCAAGCAACAAATTCTCAGCAGAACCGCATTGGAAATTTGGCCGGGATAGATCAGGCCGACGGCAAGTAAACCGGCGGTCGCTACGAGGCGGCGAAGTGTACCTTCTGGGAACCGGGTTCGTCAACTCCTGCTGCTCTCCGGATCGCCCGCCACAGCTCGTCAAATCCGACACGCGCCTTGGCAGAAAAGGCGATGATCTGTTCGGGTGAGACCTGCAGCTGATCGCCGAGCTTTTGCAGGGAGCCGCGCAACTGATTGCGCGAGATGCGGTCGGACTTGGTAGCAACCACCACAAAGTCACGCTTAGCGTGACGCAACCAATCCAGCAATTGCAGATCGACCTGCTGCGGGGGGATCGTGACATCCACTAGGACCAGGCAGAGCACCAGCGCCTCCCGCTTTTCCAGGTAAGGATTAACGAACTGCGCCCACTTCGCCGTCACTTCCTTGGGCACGCGCGCGTAGCCGTACCCCGGAAGATCGGTGAAAATGAAATCCGGCTCCGGCTTGCCCGGACGGCGTACCTGAAAGAAGTTGATGGTCTGGGTGCGGCCCGGTGTGTTGCTGGTTTTGGCGATCTTGGTGCCGACGAGCGCGTTGATCAAACTCGACTTGCCCACATTTGAGCGGCCCAGGAAGGCGATCTCGGGCGCGCCCGGAGGAGGAAACTGCCTCGGGTCAACCGCTGCTGTCCAGAATCGCGTCAAGACCTTCATACCGTCGACGGAGACTTCTCAGGTCTCGAAAGCCTTGGAATAAGCACAAAGCTTTCGGTTTGTACAAAGGCCCCTCTCAGCGATGCAGAGAAGCGGCCCTTGAGATCATGTAATAGTCGAGTGGCTGGTTGCTGCGATCGCTCAGTGCCAATGGCAAAG
>JBKQKT010000253.1:0-2651 GCA_052147365.1 Candidatus Korobacteraceae bacterium
TGCGCGGATTCTTACTGATCGATCGCCAATGTTCGCGATTTCGGGATAATCGCGGCGGATCTTGGACAGGAGGGTAAGGCCATCCATGCCGTCCATGATCACGTCGGATACGACGATAGAGTATCCCTGGTCGGATTGCAGAATGGTCAGCGCATCGGCTCCCGAATTGACCGGGCGGCATGTGAAACCCGCCTGGTTCAAGATCGAGCAGATGATGTCCCGGATCAGGTCTTCGTCATCAACGACCAGAATGCGTTCGTCGGCCATAGCGCTAGTTACTCACAGCAGATGGAAGGAAGCGGCGCCTCCCCGTGCCTTGCTAGATTCTATCCATTCCAGTGGCATTCTGTGACAAGCAAATTTGCATCGGTGAGGGCGTAGGTGTGACGGGCGGCGGCCATCCTCGAAATTGCGGGCCTCTCCTAAGGCCCGGACTGCAGGTACGCTCGACCCCGGACCAGCACGTTGCCGAGGGGTTAACTGTCCGCCGCTTCCTGAGCGCCGTCCAGTTCCTCTTCCTCTTCGCGCTTCAAGGGACGTAGCAATGGAAACAGAATGACGTCGCGGATGGAGCGCGAATCGGTCAGCAGCATCGTGAGGCGGTCAATACCTACGCCTTCACCGGCAGTCGGCGGCAGACCGTAGGACAGGGCGCGAATGTAGTCCCCATCCATCTTATGGGCTTCTTCGTCGCCGCGGGCGCGCTCGCTCAACTGCTGTTCGAAGCGCCGCCGCTGCTCCTCAGGATCGTTGAGTTCGCTAAAGGCATTGCCGATCTCCAGGCCGCCAATGAAGATCTCGAAGCGCTCCACCCAATCAGCGTTCTCCTCCGGTTCGCGCTTGTTCTTGGAGAGTGGCGAGATGGCAAGGGGGAAGTCGTAGATGAATGTCGGCTGGATGAGGTGTGGTTCGGCGATAAACTCGAACAGGTCGGCGATAGTCTTCCCGTTTGGCGCAGATGGATCGTAGGGAATGTGCGGGTGGGCTGCGTTGTAACGGTGTACCATCGCCGCGATGTTCTCCGCAGTGGAGAAATCAGTCATCAGCGGCGCGGGGCCAGCATTCTCCGGCCAGAATTTGATGATGGCTTCGCGCATTGAGAGCCTCTGAAAATTGCTCCAGTCGATCTCGTGGCCGTTGAAATGCGAGATGGTCGCGCCGTTCACGTCGCGCGCCACTTGCGCCAGCATCTCGGCGGTAAAGTCCATCATGTCGTTGTAGTCGGCGTAGGCCATGTAGAACTCGAGCATGGTGAACTCAGGGTTGTGCTGCGTCGAGATGCCCTCATTGCGGAAATTGCGATTGATCTCGTACACGCGTTCCATGCCGCCGACCACCAGCCGCTTCAAGTAAAGCTCGGGAGCGATGCGCAGATAAAGGTCGGTGTCGAGCGTGTTGTGGTGGGTGATAAAAGGCTTGGCCACGGCGCCGCCGGCGATGGGGTGCATCATTGGTGTCTCGACTTCGATGAAGCCGTTGGCGTCCAGGAATCGCCGCGTTGACTGCACGACCTTGGCACGCTTGACGAACACCTCACGGACGTCGGGATTCATAGTCAGGTCAACGTAGCGGCGACGATAGCGCGTCTCGACGTCTTGCAGGCCATGCCACTTCTCCGGCAGCGGGAGCAGGTCCTTCACCAGGAATGTAAGTTCTTCTACGTGGACGGTGAGTTCGTTGGTTCGCGTACGGAACAGATACCCCCTTACGCCGATGTAGTCACCGATGTCGAGCAGCTTGTAAAGCTGGAACGCTTTCTCGCCGACGTTATCGAGCCGCACGTAAATCTGCAGGCGCTTGCCGCCCTGCTGAAGATGAGCAAAACCGGCCTTGCCCTGCACGCGGATGGACATGATGCGGCCGGCAAGGCTAACGCTGACGCGCGGCGACTCCAGCTCCGGGCCAGTTTTGGCGGAGTATTCGGCTAGAATTTGCGGGATGGTGTGTGTTGTCTCGTAGCGATAGGGATAGGCGAGTTGTCCCAGCGCTTCGATCTGTTTCAGTTTGTCTCGTCTCAGCTCGTAGATTTTCTGGTCAAGGGCCACAAATGGTTTCCTGGAAACGTCCGATTATATAGGGAGCAGAACTGGGCTGGCGGCGTGCTTCGTCTCGGCCGATATCTCTTACAGCTGGCGGAGGATGCAGTCACGAGCGAACCCTTCTCCGCCCCAAATTCCCTGCTAACAGGGAAAAATACAGGGAATTTCACCAAATTCTGCCGACCTAGATCGACTCCTATCGCTGTAAGCGGTTGATTTCGCCTGACTTCTGGTCTCAAGAGCCGATTTTGGCCTTGCGTCGAACAGGGAATTATCTCAATCGTATCAGGGAATTAACAGAGGCGCACCAGGGAATCAAGTCTTCCCCTTGATGTCAGGGGAGCCACGAAAGGGCGGGCCAAGCCGTTTTTCCACGGAGAAATTCCTCGAATGTTCCGCCAACACCGGAGTGTACACGCGTGGGACGATGTTTCCGAGTTGACGCGTCTTCGGTCTGGTCCAGAACCGAGTATACGGTTTGTTAACCGGTTATCCGGCTCAGGCCGGTACGGCCTTGTTCATCCTTCTGTGCGTCGGCTTCGGTAAATGGGCCCAGAACGCGCCCAGGGTTATGGGCCTTAGGATTGAGTTGAATAGCTGGTGCGGTCCGAT
>JBKQKT010000254.1:0-4929 GCA_052147365.1 Candidatus Korobacteraceae bacterium
ACCACGGAGACACGGAGACACAGAGACACAGAGAAATGAATTCTTTAAAACTCCGTGAGTTCCGTGGTCTCCGTGGTGAGAAACGTTGGTGGGAGCAGCCTTTTCACCACGGAGTACACGGAGGTCACGGAGAGATTGGAAGGAAGAAATCTCTGTGCCTCTGAGTCTCTGTGGTGAAAGGCATTCGGAATCGCCGCCGCAGACACAACTCGGCATTTACCGCGCGGAAGGGGCGGCTATGGGTAGCGGACGGTCGTCCGCTGGGAATGGGCCACGCGACAGCCAGACGCCGGAGCAAAGGTCGAAGTGGGACGACCCGTCGCGATCGCATCCACCAGTCCGCTGTCCCTTCTCGGGACGGCCAATAACCACGACGCCTGGGACGTGGGTAGCGAGTTTGGCGCGGCTGTTAGCG
Source organism: Candidatus Korobacteraceae bacterium (assembly GCA_052147365.1). Classification (GTDB taxonomy): domain Bacteria; phylum Acidobacteriota; class Terriglobia; order Terriglobales; family Acidobacteriaceae; genus Bog-257. The sequence continues at coordinate 416 of JBKQKT010000254.1, forward strand.
CGCTAGCTCAAGGGTAGGAAGGTAACGGGGGCAGGTCAAGAAAAAAGGGTCAAGTTCTCTAACGAAGGTGGGGTGTGCGAGATGACGAAGGTGCTACGTCTTCCCGAAATGGGAGTTCAACCAAGGATTCACCACAGAAAACTTACGCGACCGATGAAGAGAGTGTGGTCGAGGTGAGTCTCCGTGGACGGGTATAAAACGTGAGGTAGGGGAACGGTGCCCGCGCGTGAAGATCAAGAATCCCACCGTTTGGGGCGCTCAGGGTCCGGACGGCCTGCTAATTCGGCGGAGGGTTTGCGGGGGCTGCAACGATGGTGATTGTTGTGCTCGACGTTTGACTGGAGTCAGCGTGGGCAGTCGCTTTCAACGTTACCTGCGCGGGGGTTGGAATCTGATTCGGAGCAGTGTAGTTACCGGTTGAATCGACCTGTCCAACTGTCGTGTCCCCGCCTGCTTCGCCGTTGACTGACCACTGCTTAGCGGTGTCAGGAGATCCGGTCACAGTCGCCGAAAACTGCTGTTTGGCCTTTATGGCTACACTCTGATTAGCCGGCGTTATCGCTGAGATCGCTACTGCAGGTGAGGCTTGCACCTTCATCGTGACGCCAGTGGGGATGGTTGTACCATCCGTAGAAATTAGGCTGAGAGCGTAGTCGCCCGCATTTAACACAGTGCCCTGCGGGATCAAGACCTTGTCTACATTGGGATCAACTGGCCCCGAACCCGTGGTTGGCACGAGCTTGGCTGTGAAAGTTGAAAGCGGTGCGCCGGCTTGTGTGAAGACAACAGAGGACGCACCACTGAGTGCACTGCCTTGCAGAATCACGGAAGCGTCGGCTGTGAGCGCACCCGCAACAATTTTCGGGTCCAACGACACAATTGCCGTCAGAGACGGATTTCCTAAATCGACCTGTTGGACGTGAATGCCGGCGATCTGCACGTTAAGTTGAGAAAAAAACTTAAGAAGCTCTTCACGCTCCAGGCTCTTGTATTTAATGGGAGCAAAAGCCTCGGAGGCCAGAAATGCCACGACTGCTATCGCCGAGTTCTTCGGAATGACAGTGGAGTTTACTGAGAATCCATTATCGTCTATCGTATTGATTTCCGCCGTTGACAAATCGGGTATGGCGATATGAAGGCCCGTCTGAGCTGGACCCGCCACGAGGGCGGCAGCCGAAGTCAGCATTGCATCGCCCACTACTCCAGCTATGCCGGTAAGAAGCGTGGCCGCACCGCTCACGAGGCGGAACGAAATGGCCCGTGCGCTGAATTGCTCTGTATTTTCCGAGACGCGACGTGCCAATTTCTTGTCGATGCTGGACACCATAACCCCGTCTTTACCAAGGCGGATATCTTGCAATAGATATTCGAGATCGAGGCTCTTGTTACGCACAGTAACTTGCACTACGATGAACCGATTAGCTATGCCCTTCCCAAATATTTTCTCAGTCGTCTCGTAGGTGAGGGGGCTATAAGAACATCCGACCGACGCCTTCTTGGTTGTCATCTTACCAGGAAAATCACAACTTACATACGCGGTGTCACCTGATGGTTGGACTGCTAGGGTGGTTTTCAAATCAACGAGTTTTTTGTCCGTCGTAAGAAGATATAACTGGTAGCTCCCCGCGGCATCCGGTAGCGATGCCAGAAAATAAAGGCTTGTTGCAGTCGAGACATGTAGCGGATCGACCTGACCCGCAATCTCGGCGGTCCCTGCTTGATTGGGGCAAGCCACAAGAGTCATATTAGGATCGAAGCCAGTGCCACTGATAGTTACGCGTGCTGCGGTGGACACGGGCGCTAGAGTCGGGGAAACCCCAGTGACTGTAATCTTGGCGTCCGCCATGCTTTCGGAATTACTTGCACCTGCGGGGCAGTTACTGGCCCACGCCAAAGGCAGGAGATGGTTGCCGAAGAACAAGAAAGCGATACTAGCGAGGCTCAGAATAAGCCGCGCGGTTGTCTTAGGCACGTCGGCTCCCATTCACTAACATTGTTGTTAATCGGCTTCCCCACAATCGCGCATCGGTACAGCAACACTCCCACGCGACCAAGAGGAGTCAAGACTACAATAAGGGCCACAGGCGGGGGCAGGCGGCATGAGACGAAGCGGCCGCTCCCAAGCTCAATCCTTATTAACTATGAGAACCAAATATTCCCGCCTAAGAAATGTTGAGCGACTCTACGATTAGTCCGAGAGGAAGTCAATAGCGCTGAAGTGCCAGAAGCCATAAATTATTCTTATTGCCCGCAGTAATCTTTTTTGCGCCTCACTGCGTTCTATTAGTTGGCCCCGTTCCAGCCGTGAGTCAAACGTAAGTCCTTATCGCACAAAGATCTTACTATCACCGCCGGCTCTGCCAGCGGATGCCGAAGCGCGCCAGGATGGGCTGGCCCACATTTACCGTCGGGGTGCGGGCGATGTCGTACTGGCTGTTGGTAAGGTTCTCCCCTTGGAAGAAGACGTCGAAGCCTTTGGGCAGGGGACGGGAGACAGTGGCGCTGAGGACGAAGTAGGCTCCCAGCGGCAGCAGGTTCTGGTCATCGTCGAACTCGTTGCTGGCAGTACGTCCCTGGATAGCGACGAAGACCTTCCATGGCGCTGCCCAAGTTCCCTGGAAGACGAACTCGTTCTTGGGGACAAGGGGAATCTGGTTGCCGACAAGAGCTGGGTTGCCAGGATAGGAAGTGACAGTAGCGTCGATGAACTGGTAGGCGCAGCTTATCCAGATGCGGTTGGTGATGGTGTAGTTGATGCCGGCCTGTAGTCCCGGGGCTTGAGTGCGGCCCAGGTTTTCGCGCATGCGGGTGATGAGCGAAGGCGTGGTACTGAGGGTGACATTGGCAACGGGATCGGTAACAAAGCCCCAGAAGCCTACGCCGAAGAGAGTAATACGATCCTGAAGCATGGTGGCGCGGATGCCGCCTTCGCCGCCGGTGAAGCGCTCGGCTTTCAGGAAAGGATTCGCCAGCGTCATGACGTTGCCTACGCGGAAGCTGCGGTAGAGTTCGTTCAAGGTGGGCGCGCGAAATGAGCGATACGCCGATGCGTACAGCACGGTGTGATTGCCGGCACGATAGGAAGTAGTTAGCCTCGGACTGAAGGCGTTCTGTCCGCGGTCAGGATAGGCGATGAATGTCGGCTTGCCGGTGGTTGGAACTCGTGAGGAGATGGCGTTGAAGTTGCTCCAGAGATCTTCGCGGCCAGAGAATGTCACTGACCACTTCGGCGTTATCTGGAAGATACCTTCGGCGAAGACGCCGAGCGACTGCTGTGTACCGCCGTTAGCTAACTTCGCTGTTGGCTTGCCGCCCGAGTAGGTGACTTCGTCGCTAAAGCCGGTGACATCCATGCCGTCGAGACCTACGAGCATGGTGAAGCGGTTGGCAAACTGCTTTGACCATTGGGCTATCAGTCCCATCTGCTGTACAGGAACGCGTTGGACGTCGGTTAAGGATTCGCTGTTACGGTTAGCCGCAATGGAGGAGAATGTCTGGTAGTAATTCTGGGTTCCGCCATAGAGTCGCAGCGTAAACAGGCCTGCAGCTTTGCTGTCGTAGTCGGTGCCGAGGGCGAGTTGCCGAATGGTGGAGTTGTTAACCTGCAATGGCGTGCCATTGTCGCGGTTCTCACCGTAGAGGGAGCCGTCAAGGAAGATGCGTCCACGGTCAGAGATGAAACGCTCCACCTTGAAGGTGCCACTACCATACTGCGAAGCGACAGGTGTATCCACAGATCCGCGGATACCCTGGGGCACGGCAATATAGCCGTCAGTGCGAAAGCCTTCTCCACTGGCTGCCAGCGCCCACTGTCCGAAGCGCACCGCGCCCCACCCTGAACCCCACGGCGAGTTCTCGTTACCGTACGAGCCCTGGACGAAGGCGTCCGTCTGCACGGAAGGACGCGTCTCGAGATTAACCACGCCGCTCAGAGCATCGTTGCCGTAGAGCGCAGAAACGCCGCCAGGCACGACCTGCACCTCGCTGAGCGATGCTTGCGGAATGCGCGCCCAGTAAATCCATCCGCCGAAGGGATCGTTGAGCGGGATGCCATCGGCGAGAACCAGCGCGCGACTGGCTCCGCTGGCGCCGAGTCCGCGCAGCGAAACACCCTGCGATGTGGGATTGGCGGTCTGGCTTCCCGAGCGGCGGAGCAGCGAAAACCCAGGCACCTGGCGCAGCTTGTCATCAGTGCTCAGCGCGCCCCACTCCTGCAACTGCTGCGCGCGCACGACCGCCGCGTCGGGTTGCGCCTCGACATCGTCAACGCCGGTCGGCAGGATCGAGGTGCGCGTCGAGGTCACGTCGAGGCTTTGCTGCACCGTCGCCAGCGTGAGTGTGATGGCCAGCTCGTTCTGGCCCGCCTGCCACGCGGCGGTGCTGGTGGCAAACCCCGGCGCGCTGACAATGACGGTGCCGCTCGCGGCTGATACGCCGGTGAAGACGAACGTTCCGTCGGGTTGCGTGACGCGGCTGAACTGTTGTCCATCGGCGCGCAGCAGAACCTGCGCTCG
>JBKQKT010000255.1:0-4817 GCA_052147365.1 Candidatus Korobacteraceae bacterium
CCGCAAATTTGGGTTTCAAGAAACCGAGAAGGGCGTCGTCATCCGAATCAAAAAGGGGCTTCGGATTTTTTGCAGTCGAGGAAGAAGACAGTAGCTTATTCTGGCGATCAGCGTCGGCAACTTTTTCAAACTCCAAGGCAACGTCATCCAAGTCGTTGATGCTCGGTAGACTCGCTTTGTCCACCCCGTAGATTGCCTCTCGGGTCTTTTCACTGAATCCTGGATCGATGTCGTTGAGTAGAGTGTGCAGCTTCTTGGCATCTGCTTTGAAGCCAGCCCGGTGCAGTATCGCCCAGTACATGAGAACCTTGCGACGTGCCCTCACGTCTTCCCCCGGCTTCATTTCTTGGACGGACGCGACCGACGGTAGGCTAACAGAGAGGAATGCCTTGACGTAATTCGAGCCGGTCTTGCCAGCCTCTTGCATCAAGCTGGCGAGAATACTCAGTGAAGCGTCTGGATTTTCGTAGAAATCCAGTTTGAGCGGTTTGGATTCGGTCTTTGGCTTCCTGGTGAGCGCGTAGACTTCACAGCGATCTTTGTAGGACGACGCAAGTGAGATGCTCCCATCTTGCGGATTGTCATTTGCGTACTCGCCATTGATATCAAAGATGAGTTGGCCAACGCTGTTTGTTTGCTTCGTCGTTTCCAAAATGCTCTGGGCTATCAATTTAACTACGTTGCTCTTGCCCAACCTCGTCTTGCCGAACATTGCAGTGCGGGCCGCTAAGAAATCGCCCGTAGAGATCGTCACTGAAACATTTGGTTGCGCCTTGTTGGGCAAAGGAAGGCGGCATTCCGTCAGACGTAATTGCCCAATGACAAACCGGTTCTTGCTGGGCACCAGAGTGTTGATTACCAGGTCGAGCAGCTTGTCATCCGGCGAGTAGACACGATATTTATGCGCACTGACGAAGTTGTTGACGTCGCCCGAAAACTCGACCCGGTCTTTGTCCACCGGATTTGGATAGAACATTCCCAAGATGCTAGTCTTTAAGGCTCCCCACTGAAGTTCGCTTTGAGTGAAAACATCCAATTCCGGCATGGACTTCTTCTGAAGTTCGAAATAGGTTTGTTGAGTTTCGCGTGACAGAGGCGTGGAAGCCGTTTCCAGAACGCGCAGCAAAGTGAAATGAGGTGGGGCACCCTCGACACGAACAGAGGGGACCATTATAAGCAGAGAATTTCTGGGTATTCCTCCGACCGCTACCTTGAACGGATCAGAGGTAATGATCGTCACCGTGTCATAGCCAATGTCAAGCACATAGCCCACAAATCGTAGCTGACTATAATTCTTTGCCTTTTCGTTGGCGTCTTCGCTGGCGATGAAGTCTTCGATCGCCCGCAGCGGATGGTTTTGAAGAGCGGCCTTGTCAAAAAATGGCTTCATTACTACACCTGCCTCAGTTCGCGATGAGTACCTCGCCAGAGTTCCTTACTAGGGAGCCGATTTGGCGCCCAGTTCCTCTAGGGACGGTCGTGGCCGAAAATCCTCCGTATAGTTTCAAAATATCGGGATGACTGGATATGGTCATTGACCAGCGGACATTGCGTCTGTCCGCAGCCCTGAGTGCTGCAGCAAGCCGCTTATGGTCGTCAAACGTAAACTGGCGACCCGCATAGTGCTCCGTAGTCTGTTCTTTGGCACCAGGTCTATAAGGAGGATCGACGAAAAGGTAGTCCCCTGATGATGCCCCAAATATCGTTGGCTCAAAGTCACAGCATTTCAGACGGGCTGTTGATAGCAGTGCAGAGAGCGCGAACAGGTTCTTCCTGGTTATTACCCATCGCCGAGACTCTCCGCCGTACCCAACGTTGAATCTTCCTGCGAGATTATGCCTCCACATGCCCTTGAAGCATGTGCGATTGAGATACAAAGTGCGAGCTGCCCGTTGAGAGAGCGAGAGAGCATCAACCCTGGCAGCTCTTATGCGTCTGTATGCTGCTTTCCCTTGCGGGTAGGCTCTATAGATTCGCCACACCCTCTCCGGGTTTTTCGCGATGCCCCGGTAAAGATCGATTAACTCGGGATTGAGGTCAGCGAGCAGGGCATTCTTCGGTTGTAAATGAAAGTAAATTGCACCTCCGCCGACAAACGGCTCGATGAACTTGCCAGCGATCTTCTTCGAAGCAGGGAGGTATTCACTGAGGAAAGCGAGCATCCGCCTTTTGCTGCCGGGATATCTCAGGAATGTAGTGAGCTGATTCGACATTTCATCAACGTGCCTGGACTGCCAAAGGGGAAGGAAGCAGTAGCATACACCTTCAGGAGTCACGTGCCAATGCAGAGAAACGCACGCTGGTGATTCTGTGCTTGGTTCGCCGCCGAAGTGGCTACGGAATGTCGCTACTTCAAAATCGCCCGATCCCACTGATCTCGATCAGCTTGTTGAGCAGGAAGGCGTCTTCGCCTGAATTCTTCACGCGCTCGATGACAAGCCTGATCCAGTCCCCGCACTCGCTGATATCCCAACGAGTTCCGCTAGTGCCTGCCGAGGTCTCCTGATTGAGCATCCTGCCAACCCCCAGCTCTCTGTATGATGAGTTGAGGCCTCAGCGATACCATCGTCTCTCCAAAGAGTTATCGCTGGCGTTTGTGATCAACGAGAGGACAACATGGACATTCAAAGCATAGTGGCCCAGCTCAGACAGCAAGCTAGCCGTATTGAACAGGCAATTACAGCTCTTGTGGGAGTAGGTTCCCAACCCGCACGTCGGGGCCGGCCACCCAAAGGGAGCCAGACTAAGGAGGCGAGCGGCGAGAAACGTCGTCGTATGAGCGCAGCAGCACGAGCCAGAATTGGTGCTGCGAAGAAGGCATGGTGGGCAAGGCAGAAGGGAAAGGGAGCCAAAAAGGTCACGCCTGTCTCGAAGAAATCCACTGCTCGGAAGCCGATGAGTCCAGCCATGCGCAAGAAATTGTCGGCGATGATGAAAGCAAGATGGGCGCAGAGGAAGAAAGCAGCCTAAGCGCTTCGCCCAGTTACAAAAGATACCGCAACGAGAATTGGCCGAGCCTCTGGACATCCGGCAGAGGCCAATCAATTGGGCAAGAGCCTGTGCAAGTGCCATGGGTGTGGAAACCCCACCGTTTCCGTTGTAGCTTGGGGTCCATTCACTCGAACGCTTACGTTTCGGATTAATACTTGGCTTGGCCATGGTGGTTTTGCAGTTTAGGCGAGTTGGCCTATATTTGAACGAGTTACGATGATGCCAAAGCTCTACCAAGGCGGACTGGTCCTCGACAGATGCCCGCATTGCAACATAGACCAGCCCACTCTTTCAGCCACATCACAAATCGAGACCACCGACTTCCTTGGTGGCAACAGACGAACTTGGGGCATATACCGCTGTGCACGCTGCGGCGGCGTCGTGACAGCAGCCGCTCCCGGTTGGAATCATGACATCAGGGAGATGTATCCATCCGGAACCGACGTGGATGTCGCAATACCTGAACGTGCCCGAACTTTTCTAACGCAGGCCATAAACAGTCTGAGCTCACCAGTTGGTGCCGTGTTGCTCTGCGCGAGCGCTGTCGACGCGATGTTCAAGGCCAAAAACCTTCGCGATGGAAGCCTATACTCCCGTATTGACAAGGCGGCGGCCGACCATCTCATTTACGGAGGAAGATGGCTCGGTGGGCTCACGATGTTAGGCTAGACGCGAACGATCAGCGGCATGCTGACGAGAGCGGCCCGTTGCCAGAACCCGCAGACGCTAAGAGAGCGGTCGATTTCGTTCTTGAACTGGGGCAGTTCATGTTTGTCTTGCCAGCGCGGGTTCAGCGCGGCATCAACGAAGCTAAACAGAAATGATTCCATTTTCCGCGCCCGCTGAAACGCCCACCATTTCCGCCAGCGCCAGCCAGTGCATCGGGTGTGGCACGTGTTGGCCTTTCCGCACTTTTGCGGCGTATGGCTCCGATACGCTGAGCGTCTGGGCGAGAGCGGGGACCGTAAGTCCGGAGAGTCGCGGCAAAATCATCTCGCGGTAGCTCGATTGAGTGAGCCAAGCTGGAAGGCTTGACGGCAGCCAACCGCGCCGGGCGGTCTGCTGTCGCTTCTGCGATGCTGACATCCGCGCCCTGGATTCGTCGCTCTTGGCAGCTACACGTCCCTTTCGGGCGACTTCGGTCATATTGGCTCTGGAAATGCTGACTCCGCATAGCGCACAGTGCTCTCGCTGGGTGCGACTCAGCACACCTCCGCAACCGCGACAAACCCTCTGCGGACGGGGTGTAACAACCTTCGGCAGTTCAACGCTTCCCTTGGCTTGGCTTCGATGCTGCTGCGTGAGGTGCGTTGGAGGCCTGCCGGCACTCTTTGTCCGTGATGTCGTAGCCCACAAGACACGTGCCACGTATTCAGCCCAGGGCGCAACCAGCCTTCCCCACACGGGTGCGGTCTCACTCAGCTTGGTGCACAGATGGGACATTAGCCTGCAATTGCCAGTCGAAGTCTCAAAGAAATCGGCCCGGCGCAAAGGCTCCCTCGCGATCCAGCTAAGTACCCAGCTTTCGATTTGCGGGCGCACCGGTTCGAGAACATCCAAAGCGAGGGAATCGCGGTTGGGGGTATCCGTATGGAGACCCAAGCCCAATCCTGGATCACAGCCCACAGTCGCCAATGCTAGTCGGCACTCTGATTCGAGCAAGGCGAAGCAGTAATTGAGAATGGTATGGACTGGAGTTATGGCGAGACGCGGCCCGCCCGATAGGGGTGACTGTCTTGCTCCCACGGTATGCCAGTGTTCGGGAACACGGCGCAGGTCAGCTTTAGGCCAGAGCACGTGAATATCTCGTAGTGCGCTGAAATAGG
>JBKQKT010000256.1:0-5276 GCA_052147365.1 Candidatus Korobacteraceae bacterium
TTCCACCTTTGGGGTTCTACCCAATGGGAACCCAATGAGCGTAATAATAGGTACGGGTTTCCGGGACCCATCTGCCATCTCTGGGTTCCTAATCAGGGGAAAAAGTTATGAAGGCCAACCTTACCGCCAAGAGCATGATCGCACTGTTGCTATGTCTGGCCGCTTCGATGTTCTTGTTGTCGCCCGCCGTCAAGGCGCAGGACCCGCAGAACGACGCTACTGTCAGCTCAGGCGATGTCGGTCCAAGTGCCGATGACGCCCACGATCCTCCGTCGCGCGTTGCCCGCATCAGTTTCATCGATGGTTCCGTATCTCTGCAGCCCGGCGGCACCGGTGATTGGGGCACTGCTGCCAAGAATCGCCCCATGACCGTCGGCGACAAACTCTGGGTGGATCAGAACTCCCGCGCGGAATTGCAGGCAGGACAAGCCGCCCTCCATCTCGGCAGCATGACCGCGATCTCTTTCCTGAATCTCGATCAGAACATCACCCAAGTACGTCTCGCCGAAGGCAAGCTCAACTTCCGTGTTCGTGAAATCCTTCAGGGCGATAACTACGAAGTGGACACGCCCAATCTCGCTTTCACTGTGCGTGAGGCGGGCGACTTCCGCATTGATGTAAACGAGAACGGCGACTATACCAGCGTTACCGCCATCCGCGGCCAGGGTGAAATTGCCGCCGGCGGGCAGACGTATCCTGTTCACGCGGGTGAGCGTGCCGACATTACGGGCACGGACAACAACCTAAAGTTTTCGACTGCCGCGGCAGCAGCGCCCGATGATCTGGATCGCTGGGCGCAAGATCGCGATCTCAAGGAAGACAACTCTGCTTCCTCCAAATACGTTTCGCGCGACACCGTCGGCTACAGCGACCTGGACGAGAACGGCACCTGGAGCGAACAGCCCGATTACGGCCCCGTCTGGACACCCAACGCCGTCGGCCCCGACTGGGCGCCTTACAGCGACGGCTACTGGAACTGGGTTGGTCCCTGGGGCTGGACTTGGGTCGGCTACGAGCCTTGGGGTTTCGCTCCCTACCACTATGGCCGCTGGAACAGGTTTGGCTGGGGCTGGGGTTGGTGCCCCGGCCCGATTTATGGGCGGCCCTTCTATGGTCCGGCCTTCGTCGGATTCCTCGGCGGCGGGTTCGGCTTCGGATTTGGTTTTGGCGGCGGTTTTGGCTGGTTCCCACTGGGTTGGGGTGAACCGTTCCATCCGTGGTACCACGCCGGCGGCGCCTACTGGCGCAACGTGAACGTCCACAACACGTTCATCCGCAATACCAACGTCATTACCGGGAGGGGCAACGGCAACTTCAATTACCGCTATGCCCACAACGTGAGTGCCGTCACGACTGCCTCACACAATGCCTTTGTGAATGGCGAGCACATCAATCGCGGCGCAACGCATCTCTCGGCAGCTGCTCTGCGTGGCGCCAGCGTGACCAACCGCATCGATGCGTCCCCGACGCGCGCAAGTTACCTCGGCGCTTCGAATTCTCATGGCCGCGTCGCCACACCTTCTGCCAGTGTTCAGAATCGCAGCGTGATGGCGCGTACCGCTCCTGCGGCAGCCGCTTCTCATCTGCCCGCGCGCACCATGAATAATTCGGCTCTCAGGCCGGGTAACTCCAAGTCGACCGGCGCAGCGCGGTCCGCAGGTACTTCGTCAGGAATGAGCGCCAACCGTCAGGCGCAGCTCTCGGCGAATCGTCCGTCCTCGCGCGCTTGGAGCGCGCAGCGCAACACCACTGACTCTGGCCGGGCCCCGCAGGGTTTCGGCAGCACGAATCGGCCTGCGAATTCCGTATCGGCGGCTCGCACGAATAGCAGCAACCGCCCCCCCTGGGCCGGTTCCGGCGGCGCCCCCAATTCAGCGTCCAGGAACTCCGCGAATCGTCCGCCGAGCGCGACGAACGGCAATCGCTCCTACACGCCACGCTTTTACAACGGCAACCGTGGCTCCTCTGCGCCGCGTTCCAACTCCGCTCCGCGCGGCTCATCGGCGCCGCATGGCTCTTCCTCTTCACATTCTTCCGGTGGTGGTAGCTCTCATGGCAGTGGCGCCGGCGGATCCCACGGTGGTGGTCATCGCTGAGTGAGCTTTCCGCATTCCGCCCAAGCTGCTTTAGCTCTTCTCAACAGAAGGCCCGTCCGGTATCCCCGCACGGGCCTTCCTTTTTTTCGGCTCCTGGGCCCACTTGTACTTTTCGCCCACTACTGTGTGTTCTTGCAACTCTCGAAAGCCTGACCGTGTTACACATAGTAGCGTGGGGAAGCCCGGGACGTGACACTGCTCGCAGCCAGGAACGCCGCGAAGCATCCAATCACGAACCGGCACCAGCCCGTCGCTCATCCACGGTCCATCCTAACGCGGAGGGTTTTGGCATCAGGTATTGAGGGTGGCAAGCGCTCCAGGAGAGAAGAAAGCACCATGAAAACACGGTTTCTGTATTGGCTCACACTGTTCACTTTGATTCTCGCAGTAACCTTAGCCGTTCCGAGGCGTGCGGCAGCCGACGATGACGATCCGCCGGGCCGCGTCGCGCGCCTCAGCGTTGCGAACGGTCAGGTTTCCTTTAGTCCTGCCGGCACCGATGACTGGGTTTCCGCTGTCACGAACCGCCCCATCACCATTGGCGACAAACTCTGGACCGACAAAGACGCTCGCGCCGAGTTGCACGTCGATTCCGCTGCCTTTCGCCTTGCCGGCGAAACTGGCCTCTCATTCCTCAATCTGAATGACCAGACGATTCAGCTTCGCATTACCGAAGGCACCGTCAGCATCCGTGTGCGGCGTTTGGGTGACGGCGAAAACATCGAAGTCGACACGCCCAATCTTGCTCTCTCCATTCTTCGTCCTGGCCGGTACCGCGTTAATGTCAACGAGGCCGGCGACGCCACCATCGTCAGCGTGCGCGATGGGCAAGGCGAAGTCACCGGCGGCGGTTCCTCCTACACCGTTCAACCGGGCGAGCAAGGGTTCTTTTCCGGTACGGACACTCTCGATGCAGACATCGAGGCCCTTGCCGATGCGGATGATTTCGATAACTGGTGCGATGAGCGCGATCTCCACGAAGATCACGCCGTTGCCCGCCGCTACGTCTCCGAGGATGTCATCGGCTACGAAGATCTGGACGACAACGGCGGCTGGCGCCCGACTCCCGACTACGGCACGGTTTGGTTTCCGCATGTGACCATCGTTGGCTGGGCCCCCTACCGTTACGGCCATTGGGCTTACGTCGCTCCTTGGGGCTGGACTTGGGTTGATGATGCGCCCTGGGGCTTTGCTCCCTTCCACTATGGCCGTTGGGTTTTTGTGGCAGGCGCTTGGGGTTGGGTGCCCGCCCCGCCGCGTATCGGGGGTATTGCTTATATCCGCCCGGTGTACGCACCCGCTCTTGTTGCCTGGGTCGGGGGACCCCATTTTGGCGTCGGTATCGGCGTCGGTATTGGTGTGGGCGGCTTTGCCGCTGGTGTGAACGTAGGCTGGTTCCCGCTGGGACCGCGTGAAGTCTTCGTGCCCTCCTATGCGGTCAGCCGCGCCTACGTGAACAGAGTGAACATCTCCAACACAACCGTGAATGAGACCGTGGTCAACAACTACTACAACACCACCGTCGTCAACAGAAACGTTAACAATGTCAGATACGTAAACCAGAGCGTTCCTGGGGCCGTCACTGCCACATCGCCGCAGGCGTTCACTTCAGCGCAGTCTGTTTCGCACAATCTTGTCGCCGTCAACCAAAGGGAAGTGGCTTCCGCCCCTGTGGGTGTCTCCGCTCCCTCCGTGACGCCGCCCAAGCAGGCCGTGATGGGTTCGGGTGCAGCGACGAACGTGCGCCCGCCCGCTGCTCTCGCGAACCGCTCGGTTGTGGCTAAGACCACTCCTCCTCCGCCTCCGCCGTCTTTTGAAAAGCAGCAGGCTGCCATCCAGGCGAATCACGGACAGCCCATCTCGATGGCACAAACGCGGCAGATTCAGCCGGCGCGTACCACCGCAACCACGGCGCCCGTCAAGATTGCTCCGCCGTCCACTCCGGCCACGCCTCGCGTGAACGCGGTTCACGGACAGAACAATGCCAACCGCCCGTCCAATGCCGCTGGCGCGCAAACCAATCCAGCCGGGAAGTCAGCCAGCACCGGCGCCCACAACGATCGTCCACCTTCCGCTCGGCCTCCTGTCATCGACAACGACCAGCTCGAACAGAAGCACCAGCAGGAACTTGAGCAGCTTCACCAGAAACAGGACCAGGAACGCCAGCAGCTCGAGCAGCAGCAATACCAGGCGCAACAGAAGCTCCAGCAACAGCAGGCCGACGCCAGCAAACAGCAGGAGCTAAACCAGCAACACCAGCAGCAACTTGAACAGCAGGCGCAGAAGCACAATGAGGAGAAGCAAAAGCTGAATCAGAAGCAAGAGGCTGAGCATGCCAAGGCCAAGGCAGCGGCGTCTTCCAAGCCCAAAAGCGAAGATAAACCGCACAAGTAAAGCTTCTCCACGCCAAGCCGCTTCCTCAGTCCGTGTAGGGGTCCAGCATCGCCGGCGCGATTCCCGTGATTCCTGATGTAACTGCCCAAATCCTTGGCGATCCCAGGAATCAATTCCGTGGCTTGCTGGGCGACTCCCCGGCCCATGACTGCTTCGCCATTGCTTTTCACCACGCGGTTGGTGGTGATGCAGATGGAATGACCAGGCACCAAATAGCTGATCCAGATGGAGCCGAGAATTTCCTGCATAAGTGTTCCTTACAAAGTACAGCCCTCCGGGGGAGCGCGCGGAGGGCTGGGGGTCACCTTAGATGGAGCTTGGACGCTTCGTCCGGTCCCGGTTTGTGCTTGGGGGGCCGATCTGGAAATAGCTTCCCAAGGACCATCAGGAGCAGAACTGTTACTCCGGTTATGACGTATACCAGACTCGCTTTTTCGTGTGTCCTGAACTTGGCGTAGAACTTGGAGTAAATTCCCAAGGCAAAGGAGAATAATATCACCGCTATCACAAATCTGTTTCTCCATGGCGTGGTGATCCACTTGTCAATGAATTTATACTCTTCCGGTTGGAGCGGTTGGCGCTCGGAAAGACGACCCGCGAACAGTTTCTGAAGCCCCATCAATAGCAAGAGCACTACGGCGGTTAAGATCAGCCATACGCCCCACTTTTGATGCTGAATGAGGACCAGCCACGAGCCGTAGAAGAAGCCAGCCAGAATCAAGACCTTTTTGATTCTGTTCCAATAATCGGCGTTGATTAACTTGTTGTCGGTGAATTTCAATTGGC
>JBKQKT010000257.1:0-7567 GCA_052147365.1 Candidatus Korobacteraceae bacterium
TGCCTCGGACGAGTGTCCGTTAAAGTCGAGGTCCCTATGGCGCTGTGGAAAAAGGGTCTGCGGATCGCAGTAAGCAAAATGCCCAAAGTGATCGATCCTACAACTCATGCCGTCCTTGACTACGCCGTTGCCGGCTCATTCCTGCTCATGGGAATCATCTTCTGGAAGCGCAACAAACGCGCGGCCGTAAGCTCGCTCCTCTGCGGAGGAGCGTCTGCAGCGAACATCTGGCTCACCGACTATCCCGGTGGTCGACGAAAGGTCATCAGCTACAAAGCCCACGGTCACATTGACACAGGCATCGCAGGCATGACGGCGGGCATGCCGCGTCTATTGCGGTTCGAGGACGAACCTGAGGCTGGGTTCTTCGAAGTCGAGGCGCTGGCAAACACTGCGATTGTTGGCTTGACTGATTTCGACTATTACCAGCAGGCCTCGCCAAGGCGCCTCCGGCGCCTTCAAGATGATGAACACTTCCCGCCTGATGTTGCTGCGAAGTAGTCCGCGCTGTATTACCGCTCAGCCGAGCCAGCCGAAGGAAGCTGCACGGCAGGGCCGGTCGGAGTTAGAGCCTTAGCCGCTTGCAACTGGGAATTGAGCACCGGTTCCATGCCATTCGCCAGGATGGCAGCCATGACTCCGGCCCCGTAGGTTGTGAAATGCACGAAGTCCGCGAAGTTTTTGGGGCCATGAGGCATCTCCTTGTCAGCGTCGATTAATGGAAGGTGCTCCTCGGCTGCGGTCTGACGGATCACATCGTTCATTCGGTTCTCCATGTCGAGGAAACCTTCTTCCCTGAGCATGGGATAGATCTTCCGCCAGTGGGTCAATGAAATGCGGTCGCCTTCGGTGTGGGGCTTGGAGAAAATGGTGGCATGCGTGACCAGGATTGGTTCGACTTCACGGTCGCGTAGTGCCGTGATCAGGGCTCGCAGATCCTGGCGAAAGCGCTCGAAGCGTTCGTCCGGCAGCCGATCTAATATGACGTAATGCCGGGAGGCAATTTCCCGCCGCATCGAGATCTTCCACAGCTGATCTTGAATGGCGGTAGGCAATGTCTGCTTCAGCAGGTTTTCTATCCGGCCTGACAATCTGGACTCAAAGCGCTTCCGATGCTCACCTACGTCTGGAGCAGGCGAGTTTGAGGCAGATCTAAGCGACATCCATATGTATGATGAAAGATCGGGATAAATTAAAGCGCAGGACGGATGTATCTGCTCAACAATTTGTGGTACGCGGAGAATAGTTGTGGGCAGCGTTTCTCCGGCGAAAGCGACATTTACAACCTGAAACAGGTCTTTGCCCGCCCAGGAGTTCAAGTCCCGCTCCAGTTGACGCGGGTACTCCTCGCCCGGCGCTTCATAAAGCCCGAAGGTTTCGGAAGCGCCCATAGTTATAATTCGCACGCTTCCCGCTCGCAGCTCAGGACCCCGATAGCCAAGGCTGTTAAGCTGCCATTTGGCGTACCGAGCCCCAGGCTTGCCCCATTTGCCAATACTGTCGCGCTGAAGCAGGATCTCATCGTTGTAGCTTCCCCAGAAGGGAGCGCCATAAGTAACGACATCGTCAACCCGGGCACAAACCTCCAGGACAATCGCGAAGATAACCAGCCCCAGACAACATCGGCCAATGCTCGTTAAATATCTCATTAGAATTGGAAGTAAATGAAAGCCTGGGTTTGCGCCGCGTGAAAGATACCGAGATAAACTGCCACGGCATAGAGTGCAAATCGAAACTCTAAGGGTAGAGTCAGCGTCTCTGAATAGTTTTGAAGCACTCGCTGGATGCCTATTGTGGCAAAATAGGCCAACGCAAGAATGGCAACCAGGATAAACAAGTTGGCCGGCAAGGTGGTTTTAGCGTAGGTCCCTAGGTTGGCTGCGGCATGCAGCATTGTCAACGCCTGGGTAACTGTATTTGCCCGGAAGAAAATCCATCCCAGGCAAATCGCGCAGAAGGTCACCAGCCAGGAGAGTGGTCCCATAATAACCTGCGACAGTTGCAAGTCAGTGCGAATCCGCAATTGCTGCCATTGCCGGTGCAGGACGAGCAGGGTTCCCTGATAAAGTCCCCATAGCAGAAAAAGTACCGCTCCCTTATGCCACAGTCCGAATACCACCATGGAGAGGACCAGCACGAAGCTGCGCCACCAGGCTTCGCGTCGCAGCATCACCATGGGTAGAAACAGGTAGTCACGAATCCAAAAGGAAAGAGACATGTGCCAGCGTGTCCAGAACTCAGACGGCGTGGTTGACAGGTAAGGACGATCGAAGTTTTCATCCAACCGGAAGCCAAACAAACAGGCTGCTCCGATGACCATGTGGGTATAGCCTGCGAAGTTGAAAAACAGCTCGAACCCATACCCAATGGCCAGACACCAAACATCGGGCCCGGTCAGTCCGCGCGCAGAGCCGTCGAATATGCTGTCGATGCCTTGTCCCGGATGAAGGCCGCTACCGAGAATCTGCCCCAGAGCGGTCATGAACAATCCAATACAGATGCGGTCCAGGCCGCGACGAACATCTTCCGTGGCGGGCTGAAACGGGTCTCGAAACTGCGGTAGCAGCGTGGACAACCGGCAGATCGGGCCGGAAAGAACGGTCGGCCAGAATGCCATGTAAAGCAGGAATTCCAGCAACGATGGGTCGAGCTCTTCTTCCCGGTATAAATCGAACAGGTAAGATAGCGCCTGGAAGGTCCAGAAGGAGATACCAACCGGCAGCGCCATGCTGGCGAGGGAGTGACTCCATGGCGATGCCGTCCGCAGAGGCGCTATTGCCGGCACGTATTTGAACGTGCTGAGCAAAGCGACGTTGAAAACAACGCCCAGCCACAGTCTTGTGATTGATGGTTTCCTGCGTAGCAGAAGTCCCAGACCATAGTTCAGGAGAGAGCTGAAAATCAGAAGGACCAGGAATCTGAGACCAAAACTTGCATAAAGCCCATAGCTGACAACAAGCAGCAGGGCCTGCCTAGAGCGGGCGCTCTTTGGCAGCCAAAGGAGTAACCAGGCAACCGGAAGGACAATGACATAGAGGAGTGCCTGGCTACTCATCCCTTAGAAATCTTCTTTGCGCCGGACTCACCGGGACCAAAAGCACGGAGTTTCCTGATGGGCTGCGACGTGGCTGCACAATAACAAGTAATCAGGGTGACAGTCAACGAAGCCGGCCCTCTGAGGGTTGTACATCACTCAAGGCCCGGCAATCCTAGGTCGCGCATCACGCCCCTGGGCGACGCGGGATTGACGCCCTGTATAGCGCCACATTTACACTATCTGACACGTGCCAGTACAACCTCCAAATCAACGCATTGGCGTCATCAATGCGCTACGGGCCTTTGCGGCCCTTTTTGTTGCCTGGGGCCACTTCGTCGCCGGCCAGGGAAAATACCTCAGCCTCTCTGGCAAGTATGGCTATCTCGGCGTCCACATCTTCTTCGTCATTTCCGGATTCGTGATTCCGTGGAGCCTGTATCGCGCGCGCTACGCTTTGCGCGATTATCCCCGTTTTCTGCTAAAGCGCAACGTCCGTTTGTATCCGCCCTACCTGGCTTCCATAGTCGTCACCATCCTGGCGACCAATCTCATCATGGCGCCGAAGTTGGGCTTGCCGCGAGTGGATGTTACGGGGCCAAGTCTATTGGCCCATTTCGCCTATCTGAATGATCTCATCCATTTGCCCTGGGTCAACGTCGTGTACTGGACGCTGGCGATTGAATTTCAGTGGTACTTGCTGGTGGGAGTTATGTTCCCACTACTGGCGACTCGCAGCAAGCTGGCGCGGTTCGCTGGTCTGGCAGGGATGATGGCGGCCTACTTCACGGTCGGCCACGACCGGCTGATCTTCCACAGCATTCCCATTTTTCTCGTCGGTGTGTTCGTCTTTCAGTATCGTACAAATCTCATCGCGCTGCGCGAGATGCTGGGCCTGATCGCCGTAATGGTGCTCGCCATGATTGGGCCAATTGGCTGGATTGTTGCCGGTGTATCCGTGACCACGGGAATGTTGATTGCCTTTTCCACATTTCACAGCCGCAGAATGGACCGGGTCGGAGACGTGAGCTACTCGCTGTATCTCCTGCACCTGCCGATCGGTGTGACCCTGATTGGGTGCCTCTCGCATTGGCTGCCTTTTTCCGGCAGTTACATGATAGTGCTTGATGTTGTTGGCGTGGCAGCTTCAGGTTTGGCAGCGTGGGCGATGTATCAGGTGATCGAGAAGCCCTCGCAGGAGATGTCCTCCGCCATTCGCTTCGCGGTGCGTGAGCACGAGCTGACATCGCGCGCAGCCGTCCCTGCAACCGTTGCTGACTGATCGTTAGCGGTTTGCGACGGCGGTTTCGCGCCGTGCCAGAACGCGGTCGGCGTGCTCGGCGGCCGACAGATAAGCGCCGCCCAGCAAGAGCATTCCGCTCCAGAACCCCCAGAAGATCAGCGTGACCGACACCGAGAACGGTCCGTACACTTCGTGGAAGTTCAGCCACGGAAGCGCCAGGATGTAGATGTACTTGGCCGCCTCAGAAACCAGTCCGGTGATGACCGCCGCTGGCAGCACAGCACGCAAAGGAACTCTCCCATTCGGCAGCAGCCAATAGATCAGGAAGTAGATTCCGATGGTTGCGAGGATGGCTGAGACCTTCATCACGATAAACGCGAGCCCGCGGAAGACAATGTTCTGGTCGCCGATGGCCAGTCCCAGCATCTTCAGGTTCTGCGCGGTCAGCGCGATCGAGACCATGGCCAGGCAGCCGCATCCCAACGCCAAGCCTAACGAAACGATCAGGTTCATCAAGTAGGAGCGGTTTTTCCTGAAGCCCCAAATACGATTCAATGCGACTTCAAGGGGAAGGAAGATTCCGGTGGAAGTAATCAGCAACATGACCAGCGACAGAATCTGGCCGCGGCCTTTCACGCTCGCCAGAAACTGCAGGTTGCGGATAACGAAGTCTTGATTGCTGGGCAGGTAGTCACGCAGCAACCCCAGCACTACGTTATACATGGCGGTGGATTGAAAGACGCGGCGAATCACCGTCAGCAGCAGCACGATGAACGGAAAAAGCGACAGGATGGAATATGCCGCCACCGAGAATGCATAGGTATGTACTTCGGTTTGCATCAGATAGCGCAACGTTGACCAACCGTGGCGACGGAGGCGATGCGCTAAGCCGTAAGTCTCCGGCAAATGGCGGAAGAGGTCGCCTTTGTCGCTCTTCTCGTCCTCAGCCAGCAAACGCCGGGCAGTCGCTCCAGGACGCAACGGCGTAGCGTGTAACTCTGTGGTTCCGCTAGGCTTAATCGGTCCTGCAGCCACGAGTGTGGAAGACTGCGAGACTCGGCCGTCGCCAGTTCTCGGCGGTTCGCCACCGGAGTCAGACTTACTGCTCATATTTTCAATCGTAACAGAGCACCCGACGCGTGAACGGCGCTAAAGTAGAGCACGCAATCGCGTTTGGGAACCGGAATCTATTGCGAAGAAAACACTTGCCAGAATCCAGAGTTTCCTGCATTATCGTCTGCTCCCTTCGGTTTGGGCGAAGGAGAGCTTTCGGTCGAACCGAAATGCGGATTTGGGTTGATGTTTCTGTCAGCAGTTGAATTTACGCATTGCATGGGTTCCAGGGATATGCTCTGACGCGGTCGTAGTAGTCCGTCAGAGCACATTCGTGGGCCTTTTTCGTTGCGCAATAGCTGCGAATTGAGCCGCAACCCTTTGTTTCCCGGCAGCGTTGAAACGTCTTCCAAGCCTCTGCTCCTCAGGGTTGAGCTCGGAACGTTCGCGAAGCAGGGATTATTGAAAGTAAACCAGGTGAAAGGAGTAGGTTGTGAGAGAGAAAGGAACAGTTAAGTGGTTTAACGGAGCCAAAGGTTACGGATTCATCCAGCGATCCACGGGCGAGGATGTATTCGTGCATTTCTCAGCGATCCAGGAGAATGGATATCGCAGCCTGAATGAGGGCGAGACCGTCGAATTCGACCTCACCAAGGGACCGAAAGGCTTCCAGGCCGCCAACGTGCAACGCATTTAAGAGATCTCCGCTGCGCGGAAGCTCTGCGTTACTTCGCTCCCTGCGCTTCCGGGTGCGGCCAACCACTAAAACCCTTCCTCATCGGGAGGGTTTTTTATTCGTGCTGCAAGCTGCAACCGTTGCAATGCCCAGTGCGCGTGCTCGGCAACCACGGCATCCTCGTCGCGGCTGAGTTCCTCCAACACTGGTATAAAGCTTCCCTCACCGCTATTGCCGATAGCGACGGCCAGATTGCGGCGCAGCCCGTTGAACCGGGCGCGCTTTACGGGTGAGCCGCGAAACACCTCGCGAAACTCCTCCACGCTGAGCCGTGCCAGCCATTGGAGATCGGGATTGACTAGCAGCGGCCTCGCTTGCAATTCCGGCATTCTGGTTAGGCGTGCTTCGCGGTTCCATGGGCAAACATCCTGGCAGATGTCACATCCGAAAATCTGGCGTCCGATTCCCTCGCGCAATTCCTCCGGTATAGAGCCAAGTTTCTCGATAGTGAGATACGAAATGCACTTGCTGGCGTCAAGTTGATACGGGGCGGGAAATGCGTTCGTCGGACAGGCCTCGAGACAACGCGTGCAGGAGCCGCAGCGGTCCGGAGCAGGGAAGTCGGGCGCCAACTCCAACGACGTGAGCATCACGCCGAGGAAAAGCCATGAGCCCAAACCCTGGTTCAGGATGCAGGTGTTCTTGCCGATCCAGCCGATACCGGCGTACTTGGCGAAGATGCGCTCGATGACTGGACCGGTGTCCACGTAACACCAGGTACGCGGCGCTGCAATGGCTTGCTCAGCGCAAGTCTTAAGCAACCGGGCCTCCAGAGCTCGCAGCCGTCCAAGTACCACATCGTGGTAGTCGCCTCTGGTCCAGGCGTAGCGCGAGATCCAGCCCTGTGAAGTTGTGCCGGCGTGCGTTGAGTAAGGTTGATCGCTGTTATAGTTCAGGGCGCACACCACGACCGAGCGAGCCCAGGGAGCGACGTTGGCGAGCGAGGCGCGCTTCAACTCGCCAGCCTCATTACGCCTTTCCAGGTAGCTCATCTCGCCGGCGTAACCTGCGGCGATCCACTGCGGGAAGAACCGGTTCTCCTCGGTTTCGGCAACCCCAGCGACTCCGGCGAGATCGAAGCCAACCTCGGAGGCGAAGCGCTTGATTTCGGCGCTGCTGACGCCGACCGACATGCTGGCGATTATAGGCGGAAGCGCGTTTGGCGGTCGCAATGAGCCTGGCGCGGGTCACTAGTCACATTCTACTGTGACGCACGACCATGTGTCCAACTCCCCCAAGGCGCTACGCTGTCGAATGCTTATACCAAAGTCACAATCTCCTTATGCGCCGCCTCGAAACGTCAAATGCTCCCTCTGTGGCTTTACCGCCGACAATCGCCCCACAGAGATAGCCCGGTACGTCCACCATCTGGAAAGCGCTCACCCCAAATGGACGCACGCAACCTTCTTTAGCGACCCTGCTCAGATAGGTGTGGCGGCAGAGGAATAACTATCGCCCGCGCCGATGTTTCGGAACACCTGCAGGCCTCCAGCCCTCCTAG
>JBKQKT010000258.1:0-9276 GCA_052147365.1 Candidatus Korobacteraceae bacterium
CCACGACGGCGAGCGTTCCGGGCGCGACCAAGGAAGTTTTCGACAAAGCCGCGGCCGACGCCAAGGCGGGCTGCCCGATTTCGAAGCTGTTCGCTAACAACACGGAGATCACGCTGGACGCGAAGCTGGTGTAGTCGATTTATCCGGCTTCCTCCGATCACCCCGTCCCATTCTCGCGCTGCACGACGAAACATGCGCGCAGGATGGGATGTTTGTTTCGCTTGCCGGGATGCGGGGAGGGAACCGTGCGATGGTCAACACGGTAGAAATCTTCGGGAGCGCGCGCCACCATGAAGAAATACAAATTCAAGGCGAAGATTATCGCGGGGATGGGCGGAGGCGCCGGCGTCCTTTTTCCCTACGATGTGGAGAAAGAATTCGGCACAAAGGGAAGCGTGCCCGTGCAAGCGATCTTGGATAAGGTGGCCTATCGTGGCTCGCTGATGAACCGCGGCATGTCGCATCACACGCTTGGCGTGCTCAAAGGCGTCCGTGAACAGATCGGCAAAGGGCCGGGTGACACGATCGACGTGGTGGTATGGAAGGATGAGTGCGAGCGCATCGTCGCGATTCCGGCCGCATTCAAGGCGCTGCTGAAGAAGGAAGGCCTCCTCGCGGGATTCGAGAAGCTGGGCTACACGCACCGCAAAAAATATGTGCGGTGGATTGAGGAAGCGAAGAAGGAAGAGACGCGGCAGAATCACATGGTTAAAGCTGTCGCGATGTTGAAGAAGGGCGTGAAGACGCCGGGGTGAAGTGCGTTGGAGCGGCGGCAGAATTTGACACCGCAGAGCGCTTTTGCGAGACTCAAAGTTGCTGCCCGCTCGGCGGATCCCGCTTGAGCAGTCTCATGTGCCGAAGTGGCGGAATTGGCAGACGCGCGTGGTTCAGGTCCACGTACTCGCAAGGGTGTGGGGGTTCGAGTCCCTTCTTCGGCACCAACGTTTTGCTATCTTTCTGAAAACAAACGCAAACATATCAAAATAAGTGATTTAATGAGTTTCACATCCGTCACATGCTTCACCATAAATTCCTTCCAATAGCTCAAAATCTGCGCGAAAACCATAGCAACCATAGCAAGCTCATCGAAGTCCAAACCGGCCTTCGTGGATCATCGCCATCGCGAAGGGAAGAGGCGGAGTATTCCTCAAACTAATGTCTGATCAGCATTCCAAGCTGAAGGCTGAGATCCCCGTCAACCCGCATGACCGCTCCATCGTTTCGCCAAATCCTGTTCGGAGCCTTTTATCACGCGCCTGCAGGCCGTTTTAGGAGACGTTGCACGTCCGATGTGCCATGAGGTTGGCCGATTTCTGAATGCACCAGGATGGAACTTCAAGGCCCGAGGAAATGATCTGGGTCATCGCCTTGATCGTGTCTGGATTCTGTGACGGGTCCGAAATTCCATAAGGGTCGCGAATTCGTAGCGGACTGGCCCATTCTCCCCGTACTGAATGTACTTCGGTCCCCAGTTGCGTTGCCGCAACTTCTTTAACAGCTCGGGCGAGACACCCAAAAGGACCGCAGCACTCCGTTCATTCAGAAGTGGGTTCTCATCGAGGACCTCCTCCGGAATCGACTCATATTCCAGTAGAAACTTGGGAATCTGCTTACGGAGATCAGCCGAGAGGCCAGCAGAAGGAACTGGTTTCCCCACGGGGGTCGGCTGCGGCGATGGAGCTGCCGAAGAGGGCTGAGGTTGAGCTGATGCAGCCGTTCTAGTTTGCGGATGAGGCCGGGCGGCGTTCGGTACTACCGGTAGCGTGGGCATTTGGCTCCGTTTGATGAGTTGATTCCATGGATGCGTACAAAGGTAGCCGAAGTGTTCCTTGAGAGAAGAAGAAGGGCCTAGACCTGCACCTAGTTCCCGTTCGTAATAACGAGAAGTTGTCTTGGACCTTTGGATCTGAACCACACTGAGTACATACTCACCGTGTAGTTAAATCTATCTGGACCGGGCTTGACATGCCGGCCTTTCAGGAGCAATGTGTATATGAGCACGCAAGCAAGATGTTCGAATCTCTTCCGCCCTTCTATCCATCAGAACAACGCCACACGGTCCGGAGCTGCCTGGTCGGCCGTTCTATCTCTGAGACCCGCAAGAGTGTCGGCCTCTCCCTCGAAGAAGCTGCCCATCTATCCGGCATGGAGGCCTCGGAATGGCTGGCCGTCGAGGCGGGCTATGCCCCTCAGGATGTAAATCGGCTGCGTGCTATGGCCGACACCATGGAGATCAGCTTCGACCGGATCGCCATGGTGGTCCTGTTCTGCCGGGAGGCGGGGGAGCTCTGAGGCCGCCGTCACTGGCGCGGCTTACTCATAACCGGATAAGCTCATCTCTGAGAGAAAGGAGGTGAGTCAGATCAAAACGAAGGAAACATCTGGAGTCAAGAGAGTGAACATCAATATCCCAACAGGGCTTCACAACTCGTTCAAGGCCGCGGCTGCGGCGCAGGGTCTGGAGATGACAGAAGTGTTGATGGCGTACATCGAAAGCTATGTTGCCAAGCACGGATACACTGCACAGAAGAAAGGACGGCGCAAATGAAACGCGCCGCGATCTACTCACGAGTTTCGACGTATGACCAGCATCTCGAAACGCAGATCCTCGACCTGCGTCAGATGGCCGCCCAGCGCAATCTCGAGGTCGTCCAGGAATACGGCGACAAGATCAGCGGCACGAAGGCGAAAAGACCAGGCCTCGATCGGATGATGACCGATGCCCGTCGCGGACGCCTCGATGTGCTCCTGGTCTGGGCCTCGGACCGGATCGCCCGGTCAGTGAAGCACTTCCTCGAGGTGTTGGACGAGCTGAGCCGGCTGAACATCGAGTTCGTGTCGTTCCGCGAACAAATCGACACCGCCGGCCCGTTGGGCAGAGCCATCGTGGTCATCATCGGCGCGATCGCTGAGTTGGAACGAAGCTTAATCGTCGAGAGGGTGCGCGCCGGCATGCGGCGCGCCCGCCTCGAAGGAACGCACATCGGACGCAATCCTTTAGTCCTCGACCATGACGCCATCTGGCGTGAACGCTGCCAGGGGCAGAGCATGCGCCAGATCGCCAAAGGCCATCGAATCTCGACGGCTACCGTGCAACGTTCCCTGCGAAAGCATCCGACCCCGGTCCTGGTCCAGAATCTCCAGAAAACCGCCTGAACAGCGTTCCACTGCCCTGTGACAAAAGGTTTCAAAAACTCCACTCACTAACTTCAACAAAACAATCGGCCGGACGTCTCCGATCCGGCCGTGTCAAAAGGTGTACCTTCTGTTACTAAGCAATCCAAAAAGCCGACAGTGGCTCATCCTCCTTTGATACAGTCGTTCGACGCGTCCCAATTGATATAGACGGGATTGCCGATGAGCCACAGTTTTCCGTCGGCGCCCGTCACCTGCGTGCGAAACCAGTGACGGCGCCCATCGCTCACCCACGACAGCGCAAAACTCTGATCCGCGGAGGAGGCTTTGGCGTTGGTTGGGGAAATTACTTCCTGACCATCTTCGATCCAATGCACTGTCCCGCCGTCAGCAGCCGTCAGGCGCGCTTCGAAATCGATGCTCTCGCCCTGCGCTGCGCTAAGTGTGTCTCCCGCGTGAACAGTTTGGGTTCCGGCGAGAGCGCTTAGTTCGAGAAGCCGGTCGCGCGTCCCAGCAACGTCGATGAAGACGTGGCCAGCACGAATGGCCTCGAGAATGGCCGGTGTAGAAAGCTCTGTTGCGTAGACGACGGTCGTGGGGCTTCCAATGGAGCCGAGTTGATCGAGCGGTTGCATGGGACGGTGATTGTCGCTGCCGCCAATGCCGGTCAGTCGGCAGCCGCGATTGAGTTCCTTGTTCCAGAAGGGGAGGTCGGATATGCCGTACTGCTCTTCACCTCCATTCATGACCTCGACGCCAGTGAGTAAACGCATATCGACCGGCGTGGATGGCGTCCAACCGCAGCCCATGCAGATCTCGCCACTTGGTGATGCGGGGTGGTTGATCGAGGTGATCGCACCCACGCGAGCGGCGCTGTGCAGCAACGTATTCACATCGGGAACGTTGCGGCCGTCAAGTCGGAAGTCAATGTAGTCAGTGCTGCCGAGGAAGTTGATGTGACCCTGGAAGGTGGTGATCTCGCGGCCGGGAATCAGGAGTACCTTGTCGAAATAGGGCTGCAGCTCGCGCATGGCATTGTATTGCGAACTCGCGTTGTGATCGGTGATCGCAATGAAGTCCAGACCTCGGCGCGCAGCGGCTTCGACGGTGAAGTAAAGCGGGCACGGAACCATCTTTCCGGTTTGGCTGGGACACTGGCCATCGCTATGCGCTGTGTGCATGTGGAGATCGCCGCGGAACCAGGTCGCCGGCCCGGCGCGCAGCGGCTCGAGCAGCACCGCCGGTTCTTGAGCCACTGCGCCCGTCCGCGAAAAGTACACATGAATGGTGTAGTGCGAAACCACGCTGGCGCGAATGTTTGGTACGCCGATCAGAACATTCCATGTGCCTTGAGGAATAGCTCCCGGCAGGCAGGACGGAGTGGCGTCCATCAGCCCGACGGTGAGCGTGGATTTATTTCCGCCGCTCCAGCAGCGAAGCTCCGTGGGGTCGAGCAGGCCGAGATCGAGCGCAGTATGTTGGTCTTTGCCGGTGTAGTCGAAAGTGATGGTCACGCGCTCGGTGCCAGCGGGAACGGCGAAGGGCGCCTTCACATAACTGTGATTCTGCGCGCTGCGCACTGTGCCTTCAAGAGTGAGCTGGGTAGGAGGACGAGGCATGACATGGTCAGACGATTGCGCTCTTGCGCTGAGTGGCTGCCAGAGAAAGGGACAGAGGAGAATAGCGGATCCAAGAGCCGCTGTCGCGGTGCGCAAATATTTCTTGACCATGAATACCACTTTCGAGTTCAGGTTCCACGCCGTGAGGGACGTGGAAAGCATCGCCATGATAGCGCGCCGCGGTAGTTCGTTTCGAATCCTGTCGAAGAAAATACCCGCACCGGGAGCGAGAGGCTGCGCCGGGTGCGGGTTGGTCTGAGCTGAACAGGGTGCAACAGCTCCGGACCTCAGAAGACCAACTTGAGCGCGAGCTGCAGAGTGCGGGCGCCATTGTTCTGGTTGCTGTTCTTCGTGGCCGAAATGTTGCTAAAGCTCGTTGTTGTGAAGTTCAGCTGTCCCGGCTGCGCAAAGGGCGGCGTGTTGGTGGTGTTGAAGGCTTCTGCGCGGAACTGCAAGTAGTCAGTTTCCGTGAAGTTGAAGTTCTTGAGGATTGACGAATCCAGGTTGGCAAAATGCGGTCCGCGCACCTGCTGGAGGGGGCCGCCAAGCGGGGCGATGCTGGACTGCCCGATGGCGGTGGCTACTGGTGGCTGTGCAAACGCAGCGGGGTTCATCCATTGCGTGTAGTTGTGCGGGCCGGTGTAGAGGCCTTGCCCGGTGAGATTGGCAGCGCAGCCAAAGTTGGCAGACGTCGCATTCGGGCATGTGACTGTCAGCGGCTGCCCGCTTTGGAACGTGTAGAAGCCGTTGATCACCCACCCGCCCACGATGAGATCCGCGGCCTTGTTCATTGAGGCTCCGAATTGACGTCCGCGGCCGAAGGGCAGGTTGTACGTGCCGGCCAGGTGGACGAGGCCGGCGGCATCGCCGTCGCACAGCGCGTAGTCGCCCTTGATGCCGAACCCGGGCAGCCACTGGGCGCGGTAAGCTACGTTGTACTGCGAGTTCTGCGGCGCGTGCTGATCGCTCAGGCACTTGGACCAGGTGTAGTTGCCGAGCAGGGAAAGCCCAAAGCTCATCCGGTGCTGATACGTGACCTGCAACGCGTTGTAACTGCTGGCGGCGTTGGTGGTTTCGTAGGTGCTGTTCCGGCTGAAGTACGGATACGGAATATAGAGTTGGGTGTTGGTGCCGCTAGGCAAGATCTCGGAGTTGGCGTTCGTGTTCCCCAGAATATCCAGGTGACGGCCCTGGGTGGCGACATATCCCACCTGGATCGCGTCGTGGTTCGTGAACTGATCCTCGACGGTCAGGTTCTCGGTCTGTACCAACGGCGTCTGGTAGTTGTTCTGGCGGGCATCGAAGGGAAGGCCCAGATAGTCGCTACCGATGTATTGACCGCCGTCGCAGGAGCTGCCGGCCGGGCAAGTAACCGGTGTGGTTGTGTACGGGGTCGGGCTTTGCAGCACGGCCGGACTCTGGAAATTAAAGTAGGTGAAGGCCGTCTCCATGGTTGCCGCCTGACCAGGAGCCAGCAGCAGCGGGTGATTGGAATCGGGAGCGGGGACGGTCTGGGTGTAGACGAACGGGTAGTTGAATCCCAGCGTGCCGCCGTAACCGAGATTGGCCAGTGCTCCAAAGGCCGTGCCGAATCCTCCGCGCACCACCAACGTAGGCAGGATCTTGTACGCGAACCCGACACGCGGGGCGTAGTCGTCCTTTGGGGTGAGACCAGTGTCGAGGCTGGCGTTGCAAGAGATGTTGACATTGCTGAGAGCGGCAACGGCATTGAAGATCGCCGCCCGCGGTACGTTGCATCCCTGGGGGGACATTTCGTAGGTGGCGGTGGGCCCGTTGCCGCCTCCCGAAGCGATAAAGTTGGCCTGGTAGCCGCGGGTTTCTGCGTAAGGAGTGAAGAGATCCCAGCGCAGGCCAAGATTCAGCGTCAACTGGGGATTCACCTTCCAGTCGTCCTGGAAGTACGCGCCAATGTACCAGCGATGGTCGTCGGTAGCAGCGATATTGGAGCCGGAGAAGCCGTTCATGCCGCCTACGTAATCCACTCCCGACGCGCCATTCGGCGTGACCAGCGAAGCGACCGGCGAAACCAGGATATCTCCGATGCCGTTCAGGCCGGTACCAGAGACGGCGATCCGGTTGGGAATATCGGTGTACATGCCGTTGAAGCTGAAGTCGCCGCGGCCCTGCGGCGGCTGCGAGATATCGGCTTCCATGTCGTCCACATCGATTCCAGTCTTGAAGGCGTGGTTGCGCCAGACCTTGGTCACCGCATCCACACCCTCGAGGCTATAGACGGTTTGAATGGTGGGAGTGTAGTTGCCAACGCCGATGCCGCGAAGGCCGGCGATGTTCATGTATGGAAAGCCGCCGTTGTTGGCCACCTGCGGAATTCCCTGGATGCCGAACATCGCGGGAATTCCAAAGGTGTCGCCGTAGATCGACCGTTGAAATTTGTCACTATGCACCATGCCCACGTGCATATCGTTGGTAAGTGTGGGAGTGAGGATTCGCGTATAGCCGACCGCCCAGGCGTAGGCAGGCAGACTGTCATTGCGTGCGTCGGTTTGGCCCACGGCATACCCGGGAAAGTATCCTGGCAGGTGCGCGTTGAGCAGGCTGCGGTCATAGACGCCGAACAGGACATCCTTGGGACTGATGTTGGCGTCGATACGAATGTCCCAGGTGTCGGTGTTCTTGTCCTCGATGGGAATGTAACTGGGGAAATTACTGCTAAGCTTGTTGATCACCGTGGGCAGCGGAAAAAGGTTGAGAACCTTGACCGCGTTGGGATCGATTCTGGAGGTAGGCAGCACATTCAGAGACGATTTCAGGGTGGTAAAGTTCGTGATTCCTGAGAGCGGTCCAGCAGGTCCGTAGTTGGCCGGGCTGCAGCCGCCCGCCGCAGTGCAGTTGAAGAACGGGTCACGGACAAAGACTGCGCTGGATGAAGTGTTGGTGATTCCGCTGATGGGATCGGTTCCTCCGGCCGCGATCGTACGAGTGGTCGCCGGATCGAGGATGGTGCCGTTGGGAAATACCCGGCCCAGGGCATCCGTCGCCGTGCCGCTGTTGAAATTGATGTTGTCCTGCAGGTTGGTAAAGCCGCTGCCAAACTCGCTGGCGGCGGTGCATTGCGATGCCGATGTCGCGCCGGCCGTGTCGCAGGTAGGGACGTTTTGGCCGCCCGGCGACTCGGGCAGCACGTACCGTCCGCCCTGATAATCGGCGAACCAGAAGAGCCGGTTCTTACCGTGTACAACACCGGGAATGATGACTGGTCCGCCGGCCGTGAAACCGAACAGGTTCTGGTGGTAGTCGGGAATCTTACCGGCGACGCAGGCGCTGCCGCTGCAGGTTCGGTTGAAGAAATAGTTGGCGTTCAAATCGTCATTGCGCACGTACTCCCAAAGGTCGCCGTGCACTCCATTGGTGCCTGATTTGAGGGACGCGTTGATGATGCCGCCGGTGGAGTGCCCGAATTCGGCGCTGAAGTCGCCGCTTTGCAGTGTGAATTCCTGAATGGCATCAGGCGGCGGGACGATGGCGGCGTTGGTCAGGGTATAGTTTCCGCCATAAATCTCGATATTGTCGTTAATGCCGTTCAGACGAAAATCGTTTTGCCATTCGTCGACGCCATTCACCCTGAAATAAGCAGACTCAGAGCTGCCCGCGTCGGCGGTGACGCCTCCGCCGCCGGACCCGGTCGGTGTAGTACTGACGCCGGCGGACATTTGCGCCAGCGAGCCCCAATCGCGGGTGGCAAGGGGCAGATCGTTCACGGCCTCGTTGGTGATGGATTGGCCAACCTGGGCGTTCTCCGCTTCGAGCAAGGGGGCTGCGGCGGTTACGGTGACGCTCTGTTGCACGTTGCCAGTGGCAAAGTGGATGTCAACAGTCAACACTTGCTGCACTTGCACGTAGAGGTCGTGCACCACATACTTTTCAAAGCCGCCCGCCTCGGCTTCAATCTCATATTTGCCGGGAATCACGTCGTCGAATACATACGTGCCAGTACTGGTGGATTTGGTTGCGGTCTTGACGCCGGTGTCGTCATTCGTCAGCACGATGCTTGCGTTCTGCACCACTGCATGGGATGGATCTTCGGCGGTCCCGGTGATTTCTCCTCGATCCAGCTGAGCGGCCAGCCTTCCAGGGACGCAGAGCAGAACGAACAACCCGATCACAGGAAACAGCGAGGCTGCGATTCTGTACCGTAATGTCGCTTCCATATGCCTTTTGAACCTCCAAAGTTCATCGGATTTTCACACGTGTGCATTGGGCCACGCACCGCGAGCAGCGCAACAATACTGCGCCCAGGACCGGGACGGGAGTGTTTACCCTAGGTGGACACCGGTGTATACACCGGTGTGAAGCGGGCACAAGTGACTGAGCAGCAGAGAATTGTTGCTCTCTTGAATTGTTGTTAAACTGTGGAAAGCGTTTGAGCCTTGACCCCAAAATCGAGCAATATGCTGCCTTTCGGCTCGATTGAAGAAGGGCTTGATTGAACTCGGGCGCTCGGGCCGGCCACGCCTTGCAATGGGGTCGAAGTACAATCGGG
>JBKQKT010000259.1:0-4933 GCA_052147365.1 Candidatus Korobacteraceae bacterium
CCGACACATCCTGACGACCTACCTCTACGTCATGGGCAAGATGGCAGGCGTGCCAGGCCTGCCTCTCAACCCGGAGTGCAAGTTCCTGTGATGCAGTAGGCTCGGAGGCCCACGCTTTGCTCTCGGAGGAAATCACCCCTATCTTGAGCAGGTCACCTGCTCGATAGAGACAAGGGAGTGCCAGTTGTCTGCTGGCTGGCCTCTGGACTTATCGTCGCTCTGGGCCCGGGAACAAGCCGACTCCCGCCTTCATTGCTGCTTTCTGCAGCGCGTCGTCAAGGCTGGCGAGTTGAGCACCTTGGCGGATGGCAAGATCCAAATAAGCGGCGTCGTAGACGGTCAGGCACTTTGGTCTGCCAGCCTGAATACTGCGTCATACGAGCTGGGTCCGTCAGGCGAATGTTAAGGTCGGCGAGAGAATACAGAAAGGCTTCAGCATCGGCCTTGCTGATCCGGCCGCGGCGAAGACCCATCAGAACGCTGTTCCGCACTTCGTAGGCCCACAGGCGCGGTGCTATAGCAATCGAAGAGGATGAGGAAACGACGTGCAGAACCGCATTGGCGTAATCCTTCCGTTCATCGGGAAAGCACCAGGCGGAAGCGAGGGACGCGTCAACAACAAGATCGGCCATTTAGCGTCGGCCGTAATCGATGTAATTGTGGATCGTCCAGCCCTCGGGATCAGGTTTGACGTGTTCTTGGATTTCGAGGATTCGGGCAGCCGCTACCTCAGCCTTCTGTCGGCTTGATTGAACGTCATCCACTCGCGCCTTTTCGCGGGCGAGCTCCTCCACCCAGGCATCAACCGTTAAACCATGGGCTTCGGCTTGCCGTCGCAGGAGCGCCGCGCTCTCGTCTGACAGTTCAATTGTCTGTCTCATGCCCACCGAACCTTTCTGCCCTCTCAAGCATAGGTTATGCATAGTAGTTTGTCACGACCTGCAGAGAGTCCGAGTACCGCATCAAAGGCGTGGTGCAGATTGATTCGGAGGTCGCCAAACTCGGCTCGCTGCCTCTGGCCCTGCTGATTCGTCTTCGTTAGCCCTGAACATCAAAACATTGTGCCCGAAAGGGCTGTCATGCGGTAAATTGATATCCCTCGCATCGGGACCTTATGAACTCCTGGGAAGAACACGCGCAGACCTGGAAGATGATGCCGGTTTCGTCTTCTGTCCTCTTCTTTGCGGGGGTCTTTTGTCTCTTCGCTACGCTGGTTCTGGTCGGTTCCAGCATGGACTTTCAATCGCAGTCCACGCTGGAACTGATCGCCTCTGTCCTTATTAGCGGAGGGTTCGCCATCGGTTGGGCTTATGCCGGCACGCGAAA
Organism: Candidatus Korobacteraceae bacterium; assembly: GCA_052147365.1. Lineage (GTDB taxonomy): Bacteria > Acidobacteriota > Terriglobia > Terriglobales > Acidobacteriaceae > Bog-257. The sequence continues at coordinate 1,327 of JBKQKT010000259.1, forward strand.
AATCATCTGGCTGTTCTTCGCCATCGGTTTAACACAATTCGCAGCGTTCCTTGTCTTGAATTGGCTCTCCGGTGCTCACCGCACGCTGGCCGGGCAGGAGTTGGAGCGCAAGCTTCGGCTCAACGGATTCGTGGAGATCGGGCTGATCATCGCCGCTTATGTGTTGTTCGTTCTCTTCTTCCAGCGCGAGGGTGCAAGGTTTTTCCGGACGCAAACCGAGGTGCGGCTGGCCGGCGAGATCCATCGAAACCTCGTTCCGCCAAGACATGAAACCATCGGCACGATCGAGCTGTTTGGCACTTCCATCGCCAGTAGCGAGGTCGGCGGCGACCTCTTTGACATTGTCCAGAACAACGGAAGCTGGCACGCTTACGTGGCAGACGTCTCGGGCCATGGCGTGGCCGCGGGCATACTCATGTCCATGATCAAGAGCACGGCTGCCATGCAGTTGACCAAACTCAAGAAACCGGCAGAACTGCTCACCGATCTGAACGATGTGATGCAGCCCTTCACATCGCCGGCAAACTATCTCACCTTCGCCTATGTCGGCGGCAACGGAGCTGACAATCTCACCTTTGCGCTGGCGGGACACTTGCCGATCCTGCATTATCAGGCACACACGAAGACCATCATCGAGCACTCCGACGGCAACGTTCCCATCGGCCTGTTCAAGAACCAGCGTTTCGAGATCTCCGAACTTTCCCTGCTGCCTGGAGATTTGCTCGCGATTATCACCGACGGATTCACCGAGGTTTTCGACTCCAAGGAGCAGGAGATCGGGCTCGAAGAATTCAAGTCGCTACTTCTGGGCTGCGCGGAGGAGCCTCTACCCGAAATTTATCGTGACCTGCGCTCCATTGCGATGAAGTTCGGCAAACAGACCGACGATCAAACCATGCTGCTCATCCGGAGATTGGCATAGTTCCTCTCGGTAAAGCAGAGAAGCGTTTCACGCCAGCAAGATGGCAAACCGTCTCGTTCGGCTCCGGGCATGCTAGCCGATGCGACTCGACAGCTACGTCGTCCACATGCGGACTGACGGCCTGTACGCGATGAGATGGCCGACCACAAGATCGCGAGTCCCGACGACCTGACGGTTACGGTCGGCTAGCGCATGCGCTTCTCGCCTGAACCTCCTGCCGAAGAAATCACACGCCAGCTTGAGCAGGTCACGTGATGTGATTGGAAATGTGTAGGTTTCGAGATGGCGGCTGCACGGCCACTTCGCAGCTAGTCTGTTTCCACCTATGGGTTGACTACCAATCTGCAGCCTTGGAGGTCGCGTTGCCAGGCGTTTTCGATATCCGCAAGCGGAACACGTTCCGTCTCTATACGAAGCTCCCCGCTGGCGGCGTACGCCATGACTTTTTGCAAGGCATCGACCAGAATGTCGCGCGGTGGAATCCCGGCAGTCCCCATAATTGTCAGAGCTGTGCTACGCAGCACGGCAGCGGCAAGCGATATCGTCGGCCCAGCGCTTTCCCCAACCTGAACGAAGCGAGTCTCAGACCTGACGACAGCAAATTCCTTGCGTGTAATCGCAGCGAGAAATACTTCTGCGGGGCGGCCCCACACGTAATCGATCACGACTTGAAAACCTGAATCGCTGGCCTCACGCGCAAATGCCTCGCCAAGGTCCTCCGCAGGCACTTCGAGGTGAATGGTCGCGTCGGCTCCGAGCTTATGTAATGTGTTCAAGACCTGTTGGTTACGGCCCGCAGCGACAACGCGACCCGCGCCCAGAAGCTTCGCTATCGTCACAGCCAGTCTGCCCGTCACTCCGGTTGCACCCAGGATGAGGACGTTTTCGCCTGGCGCCAGCTTTGCGCGGAAGGCGAGCGAAAGCCAGGCGGAGACGCCGGGGTTGGGCAGGGCGGCGGCGGTCTCGTCGTCCACACCATCGGGGACCGGGAAGCAGAATGCCCGGCGCACAACGGTTTGTCGTGCCATCGCACCGTAAGGAGATCGAGTTCCACCGAAGAACACGCGCTGCCCGTCGCTGAGATGCCCAACTCCGTCTGTGCCGCAGACGACGGGTAGTTCGCGTGGGCTGGCATAGTGCGAGCCGCTGGCCAGCTGTTTATCGATAGATTTCAGCGATGCGGCGTGACCATGCACGATTACCTCGCCGTCACCAGCCGTCGGCTCCGGGAATGATTCATATCGGGGCGGTTTTCCAAGCATGTGCAGGACGGCAGCATCCATCGTGGTTTCCTTGTGGCCTGACGTCAGACACTTCCATCAGCGCGTCGGTCGTTTCCCGAGGCCGTTCCTCCAGCACCCAATGTCCGGTATCCTTCCAGACCGCAATTATCGCATCCGAGGCGACCAGCTTCATCTGGTGCCAGCACGTCGCCCATTGACTTCTCGCCGCCGATCGACAGCAGGAGCTTGCAAAGCGCGCTAGATGACTTCTACTCGCGCGTGATGTCCGGGAGCGGAGGCAATCTTTCTATCGCGGGTCAACAGGGTGGCGCCGAGGGTTTCCGCCAGTGCAACATACACCGCGTCATAGGCGGTGAGGTTCCCGTGCAACTCCCAAACGCGACGCAAGAAAGGAAAGTGCGGATAGCGTTGAAGACGAAGTTGCAACAAGTCCTCCGAGGCCTCAACAGCGCGGCCGGCGGAAACGGCACGCGTGTTCACGGCGCGACGTAATACCTGGATCACCTCGACATCCAGCAGGTGCGGAGCGTGCAGGCTCTCACCCGACGACAGGACCCATTGTGCGATTTCGACCCCGGACGAAGTCTGCAACAGCCATTCCACCGCGGCGGAAGCATCCAGCACGATCACCGGGCATCCCGCTCAGCCCGCACCAGAACAGCGGCCGATACCGGCAGTTTTACCGGCGTGCGGCCCTCCATCTTTTGTTGCAACTCGCTTAACGTGGGACGTTCTGCAATCTCGCGCAGCTCCATTAATAGGTACTCCGATAGCGACATGCCGGACATGGCCGCGCGCGCTTTCAGTATGCGGTGCAGTCCGTCGGGTACATTTCTGATCTGAACCATCACTGACATGCGTTGAGCATAGTTGCATGTGCAACACATGTCAAACAATTTGCCGAGTTGCCAGTCCCGCTGTGACGCACGTCATAGCCTCAGGATCGCCTCCAGTGGTGCAATAGAGAGTTTGGCCGGGGGAATATTGCGCCCATGCCTGGGGGCGAGCTCAATCCCGCAGTACGCGAGGCGAACATTGCGAGAAGCTGTCCTGAAATTATGGCCTGAGATCGAGTGGATCCTATCACCTGAGTTGCGCGAGCAGGTCGCCAAGACTTGGGAACGCGCACTCCATCTGAGCCCGCTCTCGCCCGACGATCTCAACCGCATCCCGTTCACGCTGCTGGTGCCGAACTGCCCCACGACTTTCATGGAGCACAAGCGCTGCGTTGTGCATATCGCGCGCAAGGCCGCCGAGAGCATGAAGGAGTTCATGGGCCACGCCTTGCCCATCGACATGGACACGGTGATTGCGGGCGCCATCCTGGCCGACGTGGGCAAGCTGCTGGAATACGAGAACGTGGACGGCAAAACGCGGCAGAGCAAGCGCGGCGAGTTGTTGCGACATCCGTTTACCGGAGTGGCGCTGGCCATGGAGTGCG
>JBKQKT010000260.1:0-4502 GCA_052147365.1 Candidatus Korobacteraceae bacterium
TCCAGCATGCCGTGCTGGAGGAGGAATTCACTGCGTTGGAAGCCTTCGGGGAGCTTCTGGCGGATGGTCTGCTCGATGACACGAGGCCCGGCGAAGCCAATCAGCGCTCCCGGTTCGGCAATGTTCAAATCGCCCAGCATGGCGAAAGAAGCGGTTGTTCCTCCCGTGGTGGGATCCGTCATCACCGAGATGTAAGGCACCTTAGCGTCATCCATGCGGGCGAGAGCGGCGGAGACCTTGGCCAGTTGCATAAGGCTTACCACGCCTTCCATCATGCGTGCTCCGCCGGAGGCCGACACCACGATCAGCGGTAGCTTCTCTCGTGTGGCCTTCTCGACGGACCGCGTGATCATCTCGCCCACGACCGCCCCCATTGACCCGCCGATGAACGAGTACTCCCTGACGCTGGCGATGACGGGTTTGCTGTCCATCTTGCCACGCGCGTTGATAACAGCGTCATTGAGGTCGGTATCGCGTTGAGACTTTTTTAGGCGCTCCGCATAAGGCTTGAGATCGGTGAACTTCAGGGGGTCGGTGGAGACGATGTTGCCGTCTTCCGTCTCGTACTGCCCGTCGTCCATCAGTTGCGCCAGCCGGGTACGAGAGTCAATGCGAAAATGCCGGTCGCATTTGGGGCAGACATTCAGGTTCTGGTCGAGGTCTTTTTTCCAGATGATCTGCCGGCACTGCTCACACTTCACCCACAGACCTTCGGTCTTGACGCGCTTCTCGCCGGAGGTGTCGAGTTGCTCGACCGATTGTCGCTTAAACCATGCCATGGGGTTGATTCATTCAGTGTAGCCGAGGGGGGAAGAGATTGTCGCGTATTTCGCCGCTAGTATTCAATGCCGCGCTGCGCCTCGATACCCTTGGTGTAGGCGTGCTTGACCTCCCGCATCTCGGTCACGGTGTCGGCGATCTCGATGATGTCAGGATGGGCATTACGACCGGTGAGGATGACGTGCACCATCTCCGGTTTCTTCTTCAGCGTCGCGACAACCTTCTGCGGGTCAAGCATCTTGTAGGTAATGGCATAGTTGATCTCGTCGAGCACGATCAGGTCCCACTGGCCGGAGAGGATTTCCTTTTCGGCCTCAGCCCATGCTTCTTCTACCATCCTTATGTCTTCAGGATCGGTTTCGGCGCCACCGACCTTTACGAAGCCCCGGCCCATCTGCTTCATGATGAAGTTATCGCCAAAGGCCTTTACTGCGTCGAGCTCGCCATAGTGCCAGGACCCTTTCAGGAACTGCAGCATCAGCACCTTCATGCCGTTCCCAACCGCGCGTAGCGCAGTGCCCATGGCAGCGGTGGTCTTGCCCTTGCCTGGGCCGGTGTTCACGATAATCAATCCGCGGCGTACATCCGGCATATTCGGCTCCTGACGATCCAAAAAAAGAAATTATCGCTGCTGCGTGGAAAGCGATTCGACGGGAACCGACGCCACCGCATTCGCCGCCTCCATGCCGGAGCGAATGCAATCGGGCACACCGATGCCGTGATAGGCGTTGCCGGCCAGTGCAAGTCCGGGAATCTCTGCCACGCGCTTTTCAATGCGTTGCACGCGGGCGATGTGGCCGGACTCGTACTGCGCCATGGCTCCCCGCCAACGGTAGATGCGCGTGAACATGGGACGGGCATCGAGCTGCACAATGTCCCGGAGCTCGCGGTGAACTTCTTCGAGTATTTCATCGTCGCTGAGCGCAAGCGCCGCTTCGTCACGGGCTCCGCCCAGGAAGCAGCGGAGAATGCCCTGGCCCTGAGGCGCGCGATGCGGGAATTTGTTGTGGACGAAGGTGCAGGCGAGCATGCGCGTGCCTTCGCTGCGCGGCACCAGGAATCCGAAGCCCGGCGGCAATCCCTTAAGCTGGTCCAAGTAGTAGCCGAGCGTAACTGTAATCGAAGAACTGTACGTGATGTCGAGGAGGTTGCGGGCCAAGCCGCGGTCCACGCCGTCGAGCAATGTGCCGGCGACGTTCGCGGGCGTCGCGAGGATAACCGCGTCGAAACACTCATCCCCGTTCATCTCGATGGAGACGCGCCATCCTCCATCTTCGGGATAGACACGCCTGACGTGGTTGCGCATCCGGATCGCCTCGGGATCGAGACGATCAAGAACGGCGTCCACCAACTGTTGCATGCCCTCCTTCAGCGAACTGAACAGCGGGCGCGGTGGCTGCTTGTGGCCCGCCTGCGCCATCTTCTTGTGCGCCGCCAGCATGGCCCGGCTGAGACTGCCGTACTTCTCTTCCATCTCGACGAAGCGTGGCAGTACGGCGCGCGCGCTGAGTTTCGCCGAATCGCCGCCGTAAACACCCGCGAGCAGCGGGTCGGCAAGCCGGTCCACCACTTCCGCGCCGAAATGCCGCTCCACAAGTTCGGCAACAGTTTCGTCGTCTTGCATGGGGCGCGGCGGATGCAGCAGCTCGCGCGCCATGCGGATCTTCGTGCTCCATGAGAAAAGAGGCGACAGTGCTGTCGGCAGAATTCGGGTGGGCACCATGAACATGAGGCCGTCAGGCATGACCACCAGACGACCGTTGACGACGATATAGGTTTTCCGTTGGGCGTCGTTGGAACCGATAAGCTGATCGGCGATGCCGAGTTCGTTGCAGAGGGCCGATGCCCACGGCTTTTCGGTGAGAAAGGAGTCGGGACCCGCCTCGACCAGGCAGCCCTCAACGCGATCGGAATACATGGATCCGCCCAGCCGCTGGCCGCTCTCGAACAGCGAGTATTCCAGCTCCGCTCCTGCGGCGCGCGCCTTCTCCAGATAGAAGGCGGCGCTGAGTCCGGAGATGCCTCCACCGACGATGGCAATCCGCTTCATGCAGATTTGTTCATTACGAAATTTTCTCAGCCGGAGTGGCCGCTTTGCAATCCGGGGTGAAGGTACTGAACCGCGTCCGCGCCAAATCGGCGACGGCACGAATAAAAAGCCGAGAATCGTTGAGGGATTCGGCACGATACAGCTTCATGCCGCGCTCCCTGGCGAAATCGCGGAACAGGATATCAACGTCGAACAGAATTTCGACGTGGTCGCAGACGAAGCCGATCGGCTGGACAAACACGCCAGTGTGACCAGCGTCTCGCAAGCTTGTGATGGTGTCCTCGACGGTGGGTCCAAGCCATTCGCCACCCGACATGCCCTGGCTTTGAAATGCGAAGTGCCAGGCGCCAATCTCGGGGACGCGCGCTGCCACCAGCGCCGCCGTTTCTCGGGCCTGCGCCTCGTAGGGATCGCCTTCGGCGATCGTGCGCTGCGGAACGCTATGTGCGGTGAAGAGCAGCGGTAGCTGAGAGCCGTGTTCGGCGCAGGCTTTCAACCAGCCGGCGCGCAGCTTGTCTGCAAAGGCTTCGATCAGCTGAGGATGATCGTGCCACTCTTCGACGAAATCGACGGCGAACGGCACGTTGTTTCCCAACAGCACCTGCTTGTAAAGTCCGACGCTGGTGCGTGAGTTGTGCGGCGCCAGGCAGATTGCAACGGCGCGCTCGACGCCGTCCGCTGTCATCTGCTGCAGAGTGTCGGCAATAAACGGATGCCAGTTGCGCATGCCGACGTATGCTGGGATGCCCAGTTCGCGCGAGACGCCTTCTGCCTGCTGGCGAGTGATGCGGGTTAGCGGCGAGCTGCCGATCAAAGAGTAGCGATGCTGCACCTCGCGCACCACGGCCTCCGCCATGGGACGCCCGCGCGAAATGTTCTGCAAAAACTCCGGAATGTCTTCCACTCGCTCCGGACTGCCGTGAGCGATCAACAGGACAGCGTCTTTGCTCATTGCGACCTCGAGGCTGCAGCTGTGGAGCTAAACTCGTGGACAAATTGCGCCAGGTCCTTCACGTTGTCCACCGGCGTTTGCGGAAGAATACCGTGACCGAGGTTGAAGATGTGCCCGGGACGGCCGTCGGCGAGACGGAGAATGTGTTCAGCGCGCTGTTTCAGCTCGCGCCACGAGGCAAACAGCAGCACCGGGTCGAGATTTCCCTGCACTGCGTGCTTGTGTCCGACCGTCCGCCAACCTTCGTCTAGCGGGATACGCCAGTCGAGGCCAATGACCTCCGCGCCTGTTTCCGACATAGAGGGCAGCAGCGTGGCGCTGTCGGTACCGAAGTAGATGATGGGCACGCGCGTTTCCTTTTGCAGGCGCTGGATGAGCTGGGTCGTGGGAACCAGGGCGTAGCGGCGATAATCCTCCACGCTCAGGCAACCGACCCAACTGTCGAAGATCTGCAGTGCGTCCGCACCGGCGCGCACCTGCTCGGCGGCGTATTCGGCGAGAACGTCCACCAATTTGCCGACCAGTTCCTCCCAGACTTCGGGCGAGTTGTACATCAGCTTCTTCACTTCCAGGTAATGCCGCGACCCTCCGCCCTCGACCATGTAGCTGGCCAGCGTGAAGGGCGCGCCGCAGAAGCCAATCACTGGCAACTTGGGTCCAAAATGCTTCACCACATGACCGACCGCCTCCGCCACATAGCCAAGGTCGGCGGCGCGATCG
>JBKQKT010000261.1:0-4827 GCA_052147365.1 Candidatus Korobacteraceae bacterium
CGTCGTCGGATATGGCCGCGCCGAAAAACATCAGGTCCAGCAAATGGTGGCGCGCCTGCTGAACCTCAAGGAAATCCCACAGCCCGCGGATGCCGCCGACGCCCTCGCCATCGCCATCTGCCATCTCCACACCGCAGCTACGCAGGAACGTCAAAGCACCACTAACTGACCAGAGATACTGCCCAGTAGGACCGAGTTCGCCCTGTCTCCGTTGGCGACAGGCTCAGTCTCCCGTACGGATTGTCCGATTCAAAAGACGCGGCGAGCCGCGTCTCTACAGGGGATTTGCGCTCCCTGCACGGCAAAGTCCGAACCCAGGTTACCGCCGTCCTTGTCCTGAATCCGCTGCTCACCGTATCACTCGTTAGGGCAACGGGGAGTGACGCACACTGCTTTTCAAGCTACCCTGTGTGAACGATTGAGAAGAATTTAACGCGCTTCCAGCATGCCAGATGCAGCGCGAATCCTTACTCAACGGAGGTTTTCATGTCCCTTCCCCGTCCGGTTTACGTTCTTTTGATCGCTATCGTGCTTTTCTTGCCTACTGTGTTCCTGCAGGCCGCCGAAAATGCCACCTGCTCCTTCAGCACCTTCTCAGCCCCTTCGGGATATACCTTGAACCTGGTGAACGGAATCGCCGACGATGGCACCGTCGTCGGCCAGTTGACCGACAACGAAACCCTCGCCAACGTGGGCTTTACCTATTCCACCGCCGGAGTTTTCACCAAGTACACAGCCCCTAACTCACAGAACACCTGGATGTATGGCCGGAACAGCAACGGCGTGAATGCCGGCTCCTACCAGACCAAGAAATATCCCGGAAGCATGTACGGCTTCTTCTTACAGGGTAGCCAGTTTGCAACGGTTCGCTATCCCAAGGCCACGAATACCTGGCTATTCGATGTGAATCAATCGGGAACCGCTGTCGGCAGCTTCAGCGCCAGCCAAACCGTGACCAAAGCGTTCTTGCTGGTCAACGGCCAGTTCACCACGCTCGCCTACCCGAATGCGTTGTCCACTTATGCCGAGTCCATCAGCGACAACGGCATTATCGCCGGGTTTTACGAGAACAACGACATCCCCAGCGGCTTTCTCTGGCAAAGCGGCAAGTTCACCAGCATCAATTACCCGAAAGCCAAATGGGGAACCGCGCTGCTCGGAGTGAATAATTCAGGCGCCGCCGTCGGTATCCATTATTCCGGCGATAACAGCTTCGGGTTCCTCTACGAGGACGGAACCTTCAAGAACATCGTTTACTCGGGCGCGAAGTTCGTCACCACTGGTGGCATCAACAATAACGGCGTGATCTCAGGCCAGATCTACTTCACCCTGACTGACACGTTGGGATATACGGCGACGTGCAAGTAAGCTCTCAAGAGGTCGGGGCATCGGATCATCGGGTCATTGAAGTGCCAAGGGGCGCTTGACTTTCGATTGCCCGATGACCCGATCACCCGATCACCCGATGGCCCCTTGACACTCCTCGCCGCCATCACCAATGATTAAGCGGTCGATGGCACTCTCACTCCGAATTTTCTGTCTGCTCATCTTTTTTTCGCTAGTCCCCTTTTCGTCAACTCTCGCCCACTCCCAAGCGCAATCCCCGGCGACCGTCACTTTTACTCTCGACTTTCCGAAGTCGCAGCCGGAGTATTGCTCCATCCGTGTGCAATCCGATGGCACGGGCCATTACGAGTCTAACGGGCGGCTGTCCGCCGATGCCGACGAGAATAGCAGCTTCAATCTTGATTTCGTTCTAGCGCCCGGAACGCGCCAGAAGATCTTCGAACTGACGGCAAAGGCCGGTTATTTTCAGAAGGACGTCGACTCTCATCACAAAGGCATTGCGTTCACCGGAAAAAAGACGCTGAGCTACCAAGATGCCGAGCGCAGCGGCCAATCCACGTATAACTATTCTTCCATCGCGGCCGTGCAGGAACTGACCAGCCTGATGCAGGGGCTTGAGTCCACCCTCGAATTCGGGCGCCGCCTGCAGTACGCATATCACTACCAGAAGCTGGCACTCGAGGAAGAGCTCAAGCGCATGGAAGACAGCTCGCGCAGCCATCGATTGGTCGAGGTCACCGCCATCCAGCCAATCCTCGAGCAGATCATCGCTGATCCGTCGGTCATCAATGTGAGCCGGGCGCGCGCCAAACGCCTGCTGGATGCCGCAGGCGCCAACTAACCCACATCAGCCGCGCGGTTGGCGGCGCTCGCAGACCACAAGGTGGTGGGCGGGCTCATTTGTGGAACCGTAGAGACGGGGGGCGCCCCGCCTCACTGCTGGCGAGACACCACTCCCGCAATGCCATCACCTTGCTGCCAACCCGCAAGTTGTGATAGGTGTTATGCCCCGACGGTTATAAAAGCGATCTTGAGTGCGGCGACGAAAAGTTCTGTGATGAAGAAGTTGTGTAATGAAAACTCTGTAACGAAGATTAACCTGGCCAGAGCGTTGCTGTCAGCGGGTAGGCCGACGCTGCTGTTCGCGCTTTTCGGGCTGGCGTTGCCCGCCATTATCCTGGGACAGGTGCAGCGGATTCCTGGCCATTCACCCGTCAACACCGCGTCGCTGCAAGGTACGGTAAAGAACACGCAGACAAATCTGGCGATTCCAGGCGTGAAGATCAGCCTGCTCCGGGCAGGCGTCGTGCTCCGTGAAAAATTAACTGACGCCGAAGGCATCTTCCGCCTGGTGAATGTGGTGCCGGGAACCTACGAGCTCAAAGCCGAGAAGCAAGGGTTCCAGGCCATCAACCTGCCGAATCTCCAAATCCAGGGACCCGAAACACAAGACTTGGCATTAGAACCGGTCAGGAGTGAAATCATACCCGCGAAAGGTCCATCAGGAGTTCCTGGCCCTGCACCCTCGTCTCCCCCGCCAACCGCTCCGCCGACTGCTCCCTATCCCGGATTGCGAACTTCGCCAACTGTTTCCTCTCCTGGTCCCCTCGGACTTGCACCCGAGCAGGTGCCGCCCGATTCCGCGAACTTCGTCAAGGAACCCGACCGGTGGGATGTTCCCATGCCCGCTTGGGACCGCTACGGTAAAGGCGGTGAGTTTCCGTACACAAAGAGCCACTGGTACGATCCTTTCGATCGCAACCGCATCAAGGGAGACAAGCCCATCTTCGGTCAGAGATGGTTCTTCGACTTCACCGGGACGAGCCTTACCGGCCTGGATGTGCGTCGCCTGCCCGTGCCGAGCGGTGTTTCCGCCGAGCAGCCGGGCAGTTATGACTTCTTCGGACGGGGTGAGCAGGGCTTCGCCTCGCAAAGTTTCCGCCTTTCTTTCGATCTGTTTGAAGGCGATACCAGTTTTCGGCCGATTGATTTCCGCATTCGCTTTACACCGGAATTCAATCTCAATTTTCTGCAAACACGCGAGCGGGGGCTGGTCAACGTAGATGTGCGAGACGGTACCAACCGCTTTGACAGTCACACCGGCCTGCAGGAAGGATTTGTCGAAGCCAAGATCCACGACTTGAGCCCGAATTTTGATTTCATCTCCGTTCGCGCCGGAATCCAGCAGTTCGTCAGCGATTTTCGCGGGTTCATTTTCGCCGAAGAGCAGCCCGGCGTCCGCTTGTTCGGCAACCTGCGTTCGAACCGCATCAATTACAACCTGGCCTGGTTCTACTTTCTTGAGAAGAACACCAACAGCGGGCTGAATACGTTTCAATCGCGCCATCAGCAGGTTTACGTCGGCAATGTTTACATCCAGGACTTTTTTGCCAAAGGTTACACGACTGAATTCAGTTTTCATTACAACCGCGACGATCCCTCAATTCACTACGACGACAATGGATTCATCGTCCGGCCGGAACCTATCGGAGTGGTGACACCGCACGGCATCCGAGCCTACTACCTGGGCTGGACCAGCAATGGTCACATCGGCCGCCTGAATGTAAGTCACGCGTTGTATCAGGCGCTAGGCCATGACACATTCAATCAGATTGCGGGACGTCGAGTTAACATCGACGGCAGAATGGCTGCGCTGGAGCTGTCCGTCGACAAGGATTGGGCTCGCTTCCGCACGTCCTTCTTCTACGCTTCCGGTGATCCGAGTAACCGGTCGGATGCACTCGGCGCGAGTGGTCGCGGTTCCACGGCGCGGGGCTTCGATACCATTGTCGATGAGACGAATTTCGCCGGCGGAGCCTTCAGCTTCTTCGATCAGCAAGGCATTCGCCTGACGAGCACGGGAATCGCGCTTACCAATCCTGGCAGCTTGCTCGCGAGCTTGCGCAGCAATAAAGAAGAAGGCCAGGCGAATTTCGTAAACCCTGGAATTTATATTTTCAACGTCGGCGCTGATTTCAATTTGACACCCAAACTTCGCGCATTCTTCAACGCGAATTACCTTCAGTTCGACCGCACCGAACCGCTGCAAATCCTCTTATTCCAGCCAGGAATTCGACACAGCATCGGCACCGACACCGGCATCGGTGTGCAGTATCGGCCACCGCTGTCAGAAAATATCGTAATCACAGCAGGGATATCGAATTTAGTTCCCGGCGCCGGCTTTGACGACATTTTCAATAATCGAGTGTTAATCTCCGGATTCACCAGCATACGACTGACATTCTGAAGTTGAGCTATGCGCCTTTTCGACCAGCGACGATTGTCACCAAAACGACTGCGGCAAATCATCCTGCTGGCAGCGAGCGTTTGCGCTGCACTGGCAGCAATCGACCCGCCCCTCAGAACACTCGCATCGGAGGCAGTCGCTCAACAAAGCTCGCCAGGCCTTGGAGACTCGATCGATGAGGCCCGGCAAAGATCAGCCGGTTGCGCAAGTTGCCACAATCCAATGGACAGCGC
>JBKQKT010000262.1:0-2903 GCA_052147365.1 Candidatus Korobacteraceae bacterium
TGCCAACGAGAAACTCAAAGTTATTAACTTGGTTTCCCGTCGCCCTTTGGGAAAGTGCATTCCCCCATGGCCAAAAATCAGCATCTCTAGAAAAATTGACGCACTAACAAGAAGTAATGTGAAACTGGTTTGTGTGACTTGTGATAGAAGGTTTAGAGTGTTCGTTTCAAGCGGATTTACCCCGGAGTGAACCAAGGGGCGAGAGCACATTCCGAAGCGAAACTCATGAACACCTTTCCGATCCTCCTGGCTGCGCTTTGCATTTACGCGATCAGCTATCGTTATTACAGCGCCTTCATCGCGGCGAAGGCGCTCGCGCTGGATGATCGGCGTGCCACTCCTGCTCATGTTTACGAAGACGGGCAAAACTATGTGCCGTCGCCGAAGTGGGTTCTTTTCGGCCATCACTTTGCCGCAATCGCCGGGGCCGGTCCGTTGGTGGGTCCCACGCTTGCCGCGCAGTTTGGCTTCGCTCCTGGCTTCCTTTGGATCCTGATTGGAGCAGTGCTAGCCGGTTGCGTGCATGATTTTACGGTGCTGGTCGCTTCCGTACGACATAAGGGACGTTCCCTTGTGGATATTGCCCGCACGGAGGTCAGCTCATTCACGGGTCTGGTGGCGATGTTTGCCGTTCTCTTGATCCTCCTGGTCACCCTGGCGGGCCTTGGCATCGTGGTGGTCAACGCACTCTCCAACAGCCCCTGGGGTGTCTTCACCATAGGCATGACCATACCGATTGCCGTCTTCATGGGCCTGTATATGTTCAAAAGCACTCCCGGACAGGTCAAAGTGGCTGTGCCAAGCGCAATTGGGGTTGTGCTCTTGCTCGCGAGTGTTGCTGGCGGTCACTGGTTCGCGCAGAGTTCTTGGGCCACGGCGCTAACATTCAGTCCACATCAGATCACCCTGCTTATGGCGCTCTACGGTTTCATTGCTTCTGTTCTCCCTGTTTGGCTGCTTCTGACGCCTCGCGGCTATCTGTCGACCTATGTGAAGCTGGGGACGATCCTGATGCTGATTGTTGGCGTATTCATTGTGCATCCCGACATCCGCTTTCCGGCGTTCACCGCGTATGTCCACGGAGGCGGACCGATCATCAAAGGTAATTTGTTTCCGTTCCTGTTCGTGACCATTGCGTGCGGTTCCATCTCCGGGTTTCATTCGCTGGTGGCCTCGGGCACAACGCCGAAGATGTTGGACAGGGAAAGCGATGCACGGTTCGTTGGATACGGTGCGATGGCGGCCGAAAGTTTGGTCGCCTTGCTTGCATTGATCGCCGCGTGTTCCTTGTTCCCGGGGGACTATTTTGAGATCAATGTTCCGCCTGACGTTTTCGGGCGGCTGGGCATGCACACCGTGAACCTGGACCTATTCTCCAGTGAAGTGGGCGAGAAGCTGGCAGGTCGCACGGGAGGAGCGGTTTCGCTGGCCGTGGGCATGGCACAGATCTTCAAAGGCATTCCTGGCATGACGCGGTTGATGGGTTACTGGTATCACTACGCCATCATGTTTGAAGCCCTTTTCATTCTTACGACCATTGATACCGGCACGCGCGTGGCGCGGTATGTTTTGCATGAATTGCTGAGCAGGGTCCACAAACCCTTTAGCAATACTGCGTGGCTGCCCGGGAATCTTTTTACGACTTTTTTCGTCGTGCTGGCCTGGGGATACCTTATTTATACCGGCTCTGTCTCCACCTTGTGGCCGCTGTTTGGTACCGGCAACCAACTGCTGGCCACTATTGCACTGGCCGTTGGCACCGCCTTTCTTATCAATATGGGCAAGGCCCGTTATGCCTGGATCACGGTGGTCCCCATGCTCTTCGTCGGAGTGATGACTTTGACCGCCGGGGTTCTTTCGATCAAGAACATCTTCTGGCCACTGACCTCTCAGCTGGGGTTCCGCGTGCAGGGCTATCTTGATTCCGCGCTTATGGCCATTTTTGTGACTGGTGTCGTTCTTGTGTTATTTAGTGTTGCCCGGCGCTGCTGGCTGACACTTCATGGCACCGCGATTCCGCAGGAAGCGTTCGGGCCTCCGGCCAGCGGAGAAAACCTTCCCTCAGGTGGCTGCTGCTAGACGGGCGAAAACAGGGCGTCCAGCTCTCCATCTGACAGTTTCGCGATTTCAGTTTGTCCTGTCGCGCAGGCGCATGCCCGGATGTAAAAACGGAACATGTCGGATAATATGATTCGAAGAAATGCAATCTGCCTGAAGCCCCGAGTCCTGTTCGCGGAAATGTGGTACTAGTGAATGCTCCTCGCACTCCGATCTCTTCGAACCCCATCTTCTGTATTGCTTCCTGCTTGCTGACGACGCGTGAGTAATTCCGATTTTCGCCACCTCAAACCAACTGCGCATAGTAATCACTTCAAAAAGGGCCAACCCGTTCCCGGGACGCCATCACTCTTTTCTCGTCACGTTGCTTCTGCGAAAAGTTCAAAGCTCGGGCTTCGATCCTACCGAGCCCTGAGTAACGTATATACCACCATAACTTGCCGGTTTTTGTTCGGCTAGACATCCCTCAGTTGAGCCTCATCCAGCCCGAAATAATGTCCCAGTTCGTGGAGGACTGTCTGCCTGACTTCGTGACGGATTTGGTCTTCATTGGAGCAGACCGCCTCGATGTTCTTCTGGTAGAGGACGATGCGGTCTGGCCCAGCGGATAGGTCAAACACACTCCTCTTGGTCGCTGGGACACCCTGAAAGATCCCTAAGACCACACTATCAGTCTTCTCGGAGCCGGGCTTCTGAGCGCTCCCGCGGGTTTTTCTGGACAAACGTTTAGGAGGCTGGTCTTCGACTACAACAGTGAGGTTATGAATCTTTTTACGAAACTCCGCCGGAAGTGCGTCCAGTACTTCCTCCACGAGCGTGACGAAGCATTCCCGATCCATCTTTAC
>JBKQKT010000263.1:0-5407 GCA_052147365.1 Candidatus Korobacteraceae bacterium
CCTACATGTCCTGCACCAGCTTTATTGCGCACATCGCATCCACACGCTTCGGCTTCGACACCGCGCCCGTGTCCGAGCTGATTCGCTGGGCCGACATCGTGGACGGCGCGAAATACGAAAGCCCCGAGTCAGCAGTGGAAATGGCCGCGCCGGCCATGAAGCTCACCCTCATCATCGAGTCGTCGCAGGATCCAAAGTTCATCCCCCGGCTGATTCCTTTGTTGACAGAGATGCCGCTCGAGAAAGTTCTCGAGCAGCCCTTCGTCGCGGCGCTCCTCGCGCCCCTGCTCGAGCGCCACCAGCAGGCCCTGGAACTGATTCGCAGCCGCGCCGAAGAACGCGACGGCACCATCTTCTTCGATATCACCGATCATCCGCTGGAGGGTTTCAACAAGTTCATCCCGTACTATCTGTTTCCCCATGCCACCTACTCGATCGGCCTGTCGAAATCGAGCTTTCGCACCAAGGTAGCCGTGGGGTCGAACCCCTGGACCAAGGCCGACCCGGCGACGATGGTGAACCTGGCGCAAATCTGCGAGCGCTATGGCGGGGGCGGGCATGCCCGCGTGGGCGCCATCAGCTTCCCGCCCGACCAGGAAGCCAGGGCGCGCGTAGCGGCCGCGGAGATTGTTGCGGAATTGCGAAAGGCAGTAAGGGAATAGTGTGAGTGTGAAGTGTGAGTTTGCTGAGACTTCACACTCGCACTCCACACTCACACTCGTACTTCACACTCACACTTCACACTCACACTCGTACTTCACACTCGCACTTCACACTCGCACTTCACACTCACACCCGCTATGTCCGAGTATCTTTTCGCTTACGGAACATTGCAGCCCGGCTTTGCGCCAGAGGAAGTGGCGGAAGTGGCGGCAAAGCTGCGACCCGTGAGCCAGGGATTCGTTTATGGCGAGATCTATGAGCTCGACGGCTACCCCGGTGTCGTACCCAATCCCAAATCGAAGAACAGGATCAGGGGTACAGTTCTGGAGTTGCCGGAGGATGCGACCGTCCTCGGCCAGATCGACGAGTACGAAGGCTACGATCCTGACGATCCGGAAACCAGTGAATTTATCCGTGTGCGACAATCCGTGGAGTTGAGCGGCGGCGGCACCCAGGAGTGCTGGATCTACCGCTACAACCGCGAGCCATAACCGTAGACATTGGAGTAGCGCCAGCCTCCCGGCCGGCTGTAGCGCCGGTCTCCAGACCGGCTGTAGCGTGGGCGTCCTCGCCCGCGCAGCGCTGCTGGCGGCGCCACAAAGCCGCGGCGGGGCAGCAGTCGCTTCAACTCCCCAGGATCTGTCTGAACGCCCCCGAGACCAGCGCGAGATAAACCACAGCGACAACATGCAGGCAGGTGACCTGACCGAAGACATTGAACACGCCCAGGCGATGCTTCAGGATGATACGGACCAGCAGACCTTCCAGAGGAAACTGCGCGCAGAGCAGGAACTGGGCAAGCGCCTGCGCTGTGTCACGGCTCAAACCCAGCCCGCGCTCGCCCACCATGGCGGAGAACGGAAAGAGGAGGGTCAATGCCCACGGCGAAGAACTGGCGGCGAGATCGCGCAAGAGAGGCGCATAAAAGCCCAGCAGCACTCCTAGCGCGACCGGCCAGAGGCTCGCCAAACTCTTGAGACTCCGGACTTGCCGTTCATACCGCAGGCGCCGGTGAAAGGCCTTAAGGAGAAGCGAAACCTGCTCCTGCTCGGTTTCGGCGGCGGCATAGCATTTTGACACTCGGATCGATGAGTATCCCGAACATTCGGCTGCAAACTGTGTGTTCTCAAGCATGGCTAAGAGTTCTACTCCTGCAACTGACGATGCATGTAGTGTTCACGCCATGTGTCTTTTTTTGCAACAGGAACTGGACATTTTACAAGGCAGATTCCATTACGGATTCGAGTTACTCGGGACGGTCGATGTTACCTGGCACGGTTTCGGCTCTTGTGCCGGAAGAGCAATCGAGATGTCGTGAAAAATAATAACCGTTTGTTTTGATCGCCTTAGAGTCCGCGCGAGAGAGCCGCGCCGGCATACAACTTCCGGGTAGTTGATCCCCAGATCGTAATTACAGGCCCAGTTCTCCCGCGCGCCCCCGCATCGCCTCAATGCAGAAGCCAATGTGCGCGTCGAGGTCGACACCCAGCTCCGCGGCTCCCTTCACGATGTCCTCGCGATGCACGCCGCGAGCGAAGGCCTTGTCTTTCATCTTCTTTTTCACGCTGACGGTTTCCACATCGGCAATGGCCTTGGTGGGCTTGACGAGGGCGCAGGCGGTGAGAAATCCGGCCAGCTCGTCGCAGGCGAATAGCGCTTTGGCCAAATGCGAGGTGCGCGGCACTCCGGAGTACTGCGCGTGGCCCAGAATGGCCGTACGCATTTCCTCCGGCCATCCCAGCCGCTCCAGCTCGCGCACGCCCACGAAGGGATGCTCCTCGGCCGTGGGGTGGCGCTCGTAATCGAAATCGTGCAGCAGGGCGGTGGTCGAATAGAGTTCGATAAGAGCGGCGCGATCGTCGCCCGCGAGCCCCAGCCGCTCGGCTTCCTGTTCGCCGCATGCCGCCACACAGGCCTCCACGGCCAGCGCGTGCTTGCGCAGACTTTCGCTCTGGGTCCACTCGGTCAGCAAGCTCCAGGCCTGCTCGCGTCCGTACGCCGAATTGCTGGTCATGCTCATTTCCGTCACTCGACTTAGCCCCATCCTGCTAGCGAATATATTCCTTTGCTGCCGTCTCCTTCACAAAAGTCCTGCCATGGGAGGTTCGAAAGAAAAGGCGGCATCATCCGCACCGGAGGCGCGCGGGAGCGTTTACCAACCAGTCATTTCCGCATAGCCGGCGACCCGACCGCAATGGTAAACCGAGTAACGATACGCGACGTTCGTTCCCCATGGTCGCGGGAGTGTTGTCGCTAATTGGAAAATCCCGAGTTAGATACCCACTTGACTCACCCTGCTGCCGGCCAGTCAGGATGAAACTTCACGTCTGCCAAAAACTGCGAGAATCGAGTGAAATCCCCAGAACCGGTACTTATTGCACGCGAGGGAGTGGAAGGGTCGACAGAACGCCGAGAGTATCGGCGGCTTCGGCGAGGTTTGAGTCTGCTGTCCACAATTCCGTGGGTATCGGAGAGATGATGACCGACGAAAGAAGATGAGCATCCACCAGACCGATACCTTTATCGTAGAGCGACCGGATTTCGATCAACTCCCGCACTTCCTCCAGGCCAGAAACCGTAGCTGTGGGCATGTCTTCGAGCGTTGCAAGAACTGTCATGCGGTCCGGCCATGAGTACAGTGAAAGTTCTGCGATCACAAACGGGTGCATTACCACCCTTTCACTCTTCAGCAACGCAACCAGGTGCGAATTTGGTGAGCGAAGGTGCCTTGACCAGATGCTCGTGTCTACCAAGACTTTCGTTATGGTTCCGGTCATTTGCGCTGCGCCCTCCTCCGGGGAATGTCAGGGAAATTAGGGACTGAGCCGCCAATCGCCGCCAGCCGTCGCGCAGCTTCCCGCTGCACCAACGCCGTCAGCGCCTCTCGGACCAAAGCGGTTTTTTCTTTTACACCGGTGTATTCTTGGGCCTTGCGGACCAACTCGTCATCAAGCGCGATAGTAGTTCTCATCTAATACCTCCGCGATACACCTTATTGTAGCATCGTATGATGCTGTGACAAGATGCGTCTTGTCGCAACAGGACGTCTGCTCGGCCAGAATCCCTGCGATATCCGGAAGTGGTTTAAGGCCGAGACGATATCAAATAAAAACTGATGCCTGCACAGATGTGGTGCCAGTGATGTGAGGGGTGGCAGGGCCTTTGTCGGACTGATCCTGATGGCTCGTGGTCCGGCGCCCTCCCGCTCATCGCGATAAGACTGCGATGAACGGGGCACATCTTTTACGGCTCAAGTCGATTCTGATGGCCGGCCCACCTGCCGGGAATGTTTACCAACCAGGCATTTCCGGGTTGACGGTTACTCTCCCAGAACTCAGCTACCCGAGTTGTGATGATCGAGGAAGTAGCCCTGCCTTCTGGCCTTGGCGAACCCCTCCGGGTCAGATTCCCCCCATATCGCCCAAGCCATCGCAACTACCCAGCCGATAATGGTCCAACTCAGAAAAAAGGTCAGCTTGGCGATCCTAAGACGATCCTTGCATTTCCGCTTATATGCGATCACATCGGGCATCGCAATCAGGATTCCGACAGTGATCCAGAAGACGATTTGCATCCTGATCTCCTGTTGCCACTTATTTTAGAACTTATTCCGAGCGAGTGAATCCGACTTGTCAAGTTTCGGTCGTGTCGTCGTCCACCCGTCAGTAACACCTCGAAAGACATTCTGGATCGGCGGAGTCCAATCCAGCCAGTCCCTTAGTCCCTCAGTCCCTTAGTCCCTCAGTCCCCTTAGTCCCTCAGTCCCTCAGTCCCCTTAGTCCCTGCCTCCCGTTTACTCTTATGGTTCGCCAATCGCCGGGTTTCCTTGGGTCTACCCGGAGTTTCCTCGGTTTGTGCCTAAGTTTCTACTTGACAATTATGGTTCACTTCGTTGAAAGTAGCACCAATCGCAGTGCAACTGAACTGCGCGGGACGCTCGCTCTGGCGCTCCGCACATGGCCAATGGCTACATCCTTAATCTGCGTGGAAACACGCGAAGTAGTGCGGTGTGAATACTGCAGGCTGATGCAGTATCGAACCACCAACTCCCTCTGCAGGCGCTGCCACAAACCTCTCGATTTCGAGGAACCCGAACAATTAGCCCCACAACTGGTGACGAGCCAGCCTGTGCCCAACAGCGGGGACGCCGGATCGCAGGTGGCAGCACAGGTGCGGGATTTGCGCCGCGCGCGTCATCTGAGCCAGCGCCAACTGGCGGGACGGATGCAGGTGCCGCGCACCTACATTTCGAAAATCGAAAACGGCAAGGCGATTCCGACACTGGGCTCGCTGGAGCGGCTCGCCCTCGCCCTGGGCGTGGAAGTGCGCCACCTGGTGCGCGACGCCCGCAGCCGCCGCGACGAAGAGGTAGCGGCGATCCTGAGCGACCCTTTCCTGGCCGAACTTGCCCCGCTGCTGCCGCACCTGGACTCGCTGCACCGCACGCTGTTTTTCGGCGCGTTACGCGACGCCGCGACGGGACGCCGGCGCACCGCGTAGACGCGACCGGGTGGGACCGCGGAAACTTCCGTGCCCCATCCATTTCCGCGCCTTTTGCGGAAATGGGTGGGAGACCGCGATGCCCTCCTCCTTCGCGCGCGTGGCTGGACCTCCATTCATTGCAGCGACTCGGCGCTTGTGCTACGGTCAAGATTGTGACTCCTCGGACCCGGCCGAACGTGACCGTTCCGGCCGGAGACTCGTTCATGCGATGGCCGGCCGCATCCTCATTTCCGGCGTGAAG
>JBKQKT010000264.1:0-15466 GCA_052147365.1 Candidatus Korobacteraceae bacterium
ACCAGGGCGGGAGTCACGGTGCCGAGATGCTCGCTGCCAGCGGCGGCGTCGAGTTCATCGCGGCGCCGGACGCGCCCAGCGTTGACGTGATGGTGGAACTCTCCGATGCTGACGCGGCTTGGCAGATTATTAAGAAGCTCGGCGTCACAATTCGCAAGGAGATTGCCGACACGGCCTACGGCGCGCGCCTGTTTGAGGTGGAGGTTAGCGGACTGCGAATCGGCTTCCTGACGTACGCGAAACAACCGGGCAAGACTCGCGGCCTGGAAGCCTCGTTGAATGCGGCGGGCAAGCGCTTTGCAATCGTGGTCAGCCGCTTCAATTCGTTCATTACCGAACGCCTGCTGGACGGCGCACTGCAGGCGCTGCGCCAGTCCGGAGCTATGGCGGACGACATCACGATCGTTCATGTTCCGGGTGCATTTGAGATTCCCGCGACGGCGCGTCAGCTTGCGGAGACGAAGCGCTACCACGCCATCGTCTGCATCGGATGTGTGCTGCGTGGCGACACGCTGCACTACGAGGTCATAGCCAACGAAGTGACGCGCGGGGTTGGCCAGTCGGCGCAGGAGACCGGAGTGCCTCATGCCTTTGGCGTTTTGACCTGCGACACGCTGGAGCAGGCCATCGACCGCGCTGGACTGAAGGCTGGCAACAAGGGATTTGAAGCGGGCGTGACTGCGGTGGAGATGGCATGCTTACGCGAAAAAGTCGCTGAGCCGGCAGCGGGCGGCAAGCGATGAGCAAGGCAACGAGCCGCCGCAAATCGCGCGAACTGGCGCTGCAAATGCTCTTTCAACTGGATATGGCAAAGCAGGACCCGGATGAGGTGCGGCGCACATTCTGGAGCGAACGCATGGACCTGGACGACGAGGTTCGCACTTTTGCCGATGACATGTTCAACGTTGCCTGTAAACGTACGGAGGAGGTTGACCAGATCATCGTCCGGAATGCGCGCTGGAGAATGGACCGCATGGCAGCGGTGGATCGCAATCTGCTGCGCACCGGAGTGGCAGAATTTCTGGGCTTCCCCGAAACCCCGCGCCCGGTGGTGATTAACGAGGCCCTGGAAATTGCGCGGCGTTTTTCCACGCCGGAGTCGGTGACGTTCATCAATGGAGTGCTCGACAGCGCGGCGCGGGAGTTGCCGGAAGTTAAGAAGCAGCGAGCGAAGGCCGCGGGCGGGAAGAAAGGCGCTGCAAAGGATTGAAAGAATTTTTGATCGTGTCATTCCTCGCTGTTCAGGATGACAGATTTGTGAAGGCTCCCGCCTACGCCCGCAGCACACCGCCGAGCGACTCGAGTTTGGCGATGATCTGCGACGACCATTGCGCTACCTCATCGTCGCGCAGGGTACGCTCCTTCGATTGGAACTCCGCGTGAAGCAGCACTGAGTACTTGCCTGCTCCAACCTTTTCGTCGCGATAAACCTCGGCCGGAGCAAACTTCTGCAATTCGCTTACTTGCAACTCTTCGACGGCAGACCTGACGCGCTCGAAGGTGACCGCGTCGTCGAAGACGAACGAGAAATCACGCTCGACAGCCGGAAACTTCGAGATGGGTTCATAGCGTGGCTCGCGAAGCGCATGGCGGTACAAGCGGTCGAGCAGCACCTCCGCGACATAGGCTTCCTGACGAAACTTGCGCGCGGCTGCAAGATCGGGATGCACTTGGCCGAAACGCGCGACAGTCTCGCCGTCCATAACTGCGCGGGCTGAGCGGCCGGGATGCAGATACTCGGGCGTCTGGGCGTCGAAGTACAGCGAGCTGTGCTGAAACGCAGCGAGCAGCACCTCAACGTCACCCTTCATGTGGAAGAACGTGTATGGCTGCGTCGCAGAGTGGAGGCTCTTTGCGATGGCATCGCCTGTCGCCGCGAAGCCCAGCTGGCGGCGCTCCTCACGACCGTCGCCCACCTTCTCAAAGACTTCACCGGCCTCGAACAGGCGGACGTCGTTATTGCCGCGGTTCAGGTTGTAAGCGACCATGTTCAGCAGGCCGGGCAGCATGGACGTGCGCAGGTAGCCTGCTTCTTCGCTCAGCGGATTGGCGATTGCCAACGGCTCGCCTCCGCCGAACGTCTTCGCATCCTCCTCCGAGATGAAGGTGATGGAGATGGCTTCGTTGTAACCGAGTGCGAGCATTGTTTCGCGAGCCCTCGCTTCTTTTGGCTCGTTCGGCAGAGTTTCGACGGCCCCGCGAAAGGCCGGCAGCGTGTTGGGAAATTTGTTGTAGCCGTGGATGCGCGCCAGCTCTTCCAGCAAGTCAACTTCGCGCTCAACGTCGAGACGCCAGCTTGGAATTTGGACGCTGAAGTCGCCGCCCGATGCGGGCGTCACGCCGAACCCAAGGTCGCCCAGAATGCGCTTGATCTCGTTTTCTTCAAGATCGATGCCGAGAATACGATTCACCTCCGAGCGACGCAATGCGATGGCTGCGCGCTCCACTTTGCGGGCGACAGTATCGATCTGTTTACCCTGCACCTCGCCGCCTGCGCTGGCGAGGATCAACTCCGCAACGCGATCGCACGCCAGTGGCGTGATACCCCAATCTGCGCCGCGTTCGAAACGGTGCGAAGCGTCGGTGTGCATGCCATGGCGCTTGGCCATGCTTCGGATGGTCGCCGGATCGAACCATGCGGACTCGATGAGCACGTTCTTCGTGCGTTCGGTGATCATTGTGTCGAAGCCGCCCATTACTCCGGCGAGCGCCACTGGCTTCTTCGCGTCCGCGATGACGAGGTCTTCGGGAGTGAGCTTGCGTTCGACGCCGTCGAGCGTCTTCAGTACTTCGCTGGCGCGCGCGCGGCGCACGATGATCGTGCCGCCCTCCAGTAGGTCGAGATCGAACGCGTGCGTGGGATGGCCTAACTCGTTGAGCTCGTAGTTCGTGGCGTCAGCGACATTGTTGATGGAACGCGAACCGAGCAATTCGAGGCGCCGGGCTACGATCTGCGGCGATGGCCCGATCTTAACGTTGCGAACAATGCGTGCGGTGTATCGCGCACAGCCCTGCGCGTCTTCGATGACAATCGAAAAAACACTGCTTGTCATCCCGACCGAAGGCGGCCCGCTGTTGGCCGCCGGAGCGGAGGGATCTGCGGTTCCATTGGGCAGTTTCGGTGCAATCTTCTTGAGCTCCGCGTCGTAGATGGCTGAAGCTTCGCGCGCTACGCCGTAGTGGTTCATAGCGTCCACGCGATTGGTCGTCAGGTCCATCTCGTAAACCGTTGAGCCGTTCCCCTCCTGGACAGATTCCACCGCGATGCCGGCCGAGGTCAGGTCCTCGGCGAGCTGGCGGTCGTCGGCCGCAATCGTAACGAACTCGCGCAACCATGCAGGAAGAATTCTCAAGCGAACTGCTCCAGAAACCGCACGTCGCCCTCGTAGAACAACTGGATGCCCTCGACTTCGTATTTCAACAGCGCAATGCGCTCCACGCCCATACCGAAGGCGAAGCCGGAGACCTTCGATGAGTCGTAGCCGTTCTGCTTGACGAAATCGAAGACGTTGGGATCCACCATGCCGCAGCCCAGCAGCTCGATCCAGCCACTGAATTTGCACTTGCGGCAGCCTTTGCCACCGCAGAAGATGCAGCTCACCTGCATGTCGGCACTGGGTTCGGTGAAGGGGAAGAACGAGGGATAGAAGCGCGTCTTCACTGACGAGCCGAACAGCGCCTTCACGGCGTGGTCGAGAGTCCCCTTTAGATCGCAGAAAGTGATGTTGGTGTCCACAGCCAGGCCTTCGACCTGGTGGAAGACCGGCGAGTGGGTGGCATCGAGCGGATCGTTGCGATGTACTTTACCGGGGATGATGATCCGCACCGGTGGTGGCTGCTGCTCCATGGTGCGAATCTGCACCGGCGAAGTGTGCGTGCGCAACATCAGGCGGTCGCGCGCCGGCTTGCTCTCCTGCCCGGCGATGAACAGTGTGTCCTGCGTGTCGCGCGCCGGATGGTTGGGTGGAAAGTTGAGCGACTCGAAGTTGTAGTAGTCGGTTTCGACCTCGGGACCTTCGCCGACCGAGTAACCCATCGCTTTGAAGACGGCGACGATTTCGTCCATCACGCGCAAAACCGGATGCTTGACGCCGATGGGGCGGTGGATGCCAGGGAGGGAAATGTCGAGGCGCTCGAAGGCAAGCCTGCCGTCAGCGGCACCTAGGGCCGAGGCGTCGTTGGTCGCCAATTTTCGGAGGACATCGGGCGCAGCTAGAAGGTAGAAATTTGCATCTCTTTCCGCGTCTTCCACGCCAGCCGAAATAATAGCGCGCAGATAATTCGCTTTCTGGCCGACATTTCGTTTCGACTCGCCCGGACAACGCTTTAGCCACAGTTCGTTGATTTGAGTGAGAACCCCATTCTTACGTGCCACCCAGCGGTCGCGAAACGCTCTCATTGCGTTTCCGCGTTCTACCATGCCCATGTCAGGGTTCTTTGCAGCTTCTAGGGCGGCCTTCTGCTCGGCATGAAAAGCGGCCACAGCTTCGGCAGCAGCGCGGTCGAGCGTCTCCGGCGAGTAATCCGCGATTTTTGGGACGGTGTACATTTCCTGTCGCGCGGCTGAAGCCGCGCTCGTTTTGTGCCGCCCCTGAAGGGGCTCATCCTCAAATTACAACGCTACCCAGCGCTGAAGCGCTGGGCTATCTTCTTTCGTCCCGCAAGCGGGACTGATCTCCTGCCAGTTCGACGGGCGTCGGCAAAATTGCATCCCAACAATATTCGACCTCCGACGGCGATGGCCACTACTTCAATCGGATCTGACAGGACGATCACCAACCTCTCGAATCGCGATGCGCTCCCCGCAAACAGTTTCAGCCGTGTTCACCAGGGAGAAACGAAAGTCCAGAATGAATCTCTTCGCCTTTCTCCGTGTGCTCCGTGGTGAAAGAACCGCTGCTAAATCGCAAGCACAACGGGCGGCCGCGCTGGCCGCCCATCGGAAGTCACTGCGATGTTTCTGGTACGGGCGGGACTATGCCGTGGCGGCTTGCGCCTGCCTGCACAGCGCCGCAAACCCAGCCGGATCGTGCACCGCTAGATCGGCGAGGATCTTGCGGTCGAGCTCGATGCCAGCCTTCTTCAGGCCGTTGATGAACTTGCTGTAACTGATTCCGTTCAGCTTGGCGGCTGCGCCGATGCGCACAATCCAGATGGAACGGAACTGGCGCTTCTTCTGCTTGCGGCCGCTGTAGGCGAACTTTAGTCCGCGCTCGACCGACTCTTTCGCCTGACGGTACAGTTTGGATTTTGTTAAGTAATAGCCACTGGCGCGCTCCAGTATCTTTTTGCGGCGCGCGCGGCGCTTGGTACCACGTTTTACGCGAGGCATGTTGCTCCTTTTTCAAATCGTTTAGCGGCTGGAGGCAAGGTAGTAGACCACGCTCGTCTCACCTTTCGGCGGAACAGAGGGGCCGGAAAAGCCTCTTCACGCGCTGTTGCCCGTCGCGGTTCTGACGCGCCGGATGCCGCACCATGCGGCTTAATATGGAATCATGCGCTTGATCTTAGGCACGTCGGCCTTATCAAGCATCACGTCGGTGTCGAGCTGGCGCTTGCGCTTGGTGCCCTTGGAAGTCAGGATGTGGCGCTTGTACGCGTGTCCGCGCTTGATCTTGCCCGTACCCGTCTTCTTGAAGCGCTTGGCCGCTCCGCTATGAGTTTTTAGCTTCGGCATAGTGTTCTTTTATTACAACATAAATGCGAGAACGCCGCCACCCAAGGATCACTTCAGCAGAGAGGCACAGAGTGCACAGAGACGCCTTTATCAACCGCGGATTTTCGCGGATCAACGCAGATTAGATGAAATCAAGAAAAATCCGCGGTCACCCCCGCAGTCCACGGTTGCAAAAATTAGGGCTGCTGTTGTTGCGGAGGCGGCGCTTGCGGCGGTGCCGGAGGTTTCGGCGCCTTGGGCGCTTTGGCCGGGGCCTGGACTTTTGGAGGCGCCAGGATCAAATGAAGAGTATTGCCTTCCTGTCGCGGACGAAACTCGACGATGCCCTTATCGCCGATGTCGGTGATCAAGCGTTCCAGGATCCCGCGTCCCAGGCTCTGACGCGTCATCTCGCGTCCGCGGAAGAAGATGGTGGCCTTCACCTTGTCGCCTTCAGCGAGAAAGCGCAGCACGTGGTTCTTCTTGGTCTCGTAGTCGTGATCGTCCACGTTGATGCGGAACTTTACTTCCTTGACGGTGATCTGGTGCTGGTGTTTCTTGGCTTCGCGCTCGCGCTTTTCCTGTTGATACAGGTACTTCCCGTAGTCCATGATGCGGCACACGGGAGGCTGGGCGGTGGGCGAGACTTCTACCAGGTCGAGGGTCTTTTCGCGGGCAATCTTGAGCGCTTCGTAAGGCGTCATGATTCCAAGTTGGTTGCCTTCATCATCAATCACCCGAAGTTCGCGTGCGCGAATGCGCTCGTTGGTGCGGATAAAACGTTTGTCGATACAATCCTCCGATTACTTCAGTATGGCGTGAGTATAGCATGGAGGGCCGCAGCAAATCGGTCAGCAAGCCGCTCAGGATGCGGTTGCCAACGATCCAAACAGGCGGTCAGCCTCGATGGAGTGAATGGCTGCCAGCAGCCGCTGGTTGGATTCGTGACGCCCTCGCAAATGCAGAGCCAGATAGTTGTCCGTCAGCGCTTGGGTGAACTCGCCGTCGTAGTGCGTGAGCGTTATGGCCTCCAGTTCGCGGCCGACAAACGACTGCATGAACTTGTGCTTTTTCGCCGTGGCGAGTTCCCGCAGTACGCGGTTGCGCTCACGGGCGATTTGTACAGGGACCTGGTCGGGCATTGCGGCTGACGGGGTTCCCGGGCGCGACGAATAAGTGAACACGTGCAGGTAGGTGAATGGCAGCCGCTCGATCAGCGAGCGGGTCTGCTCGAAGTCGTCATTCGTTTCGCCTGGGAAGCCAACCATGACATCGGCGCCAATTGCCGCGTCGGGCATGGCGCGGCGGAGACGCTCGATGCGATCGGCGTAATGCCAAGGGCGATACTTGCGGTGCATCTTGCGCAGGATGCGGTCGCTGCCGGATTGCATCGGCACATGCGCGTGCTTGGCGACGCGCGGCGATGAAGCGACCATCTCGATCACTTCGTTCGTCCAGTCCATTGGTTCGACCGAGCTGATACGCAGCTTTTCGATCGCGGTGCAGTCGAGGATGGCGCGCAGCATAGCGGCGAAGCTGGTGCGTGGCAACAAATCGCGTCCCCATCGTCCGAGGTTGATGCCGGACAGCACGATCTCCCGATAGCCGTTGGCCACCAGCGCGTCCACCTCGCTCAGTATCTGGTCCAACTTCAGGGAGCGGCTCCTGCCCCGAACAAAGGGAATGATGCAGAAGGAACAGCGGTTATTGCAGCCGTCCTGTACCTTGAGGTTGGGACGTGTCTTCTCCGGCGACCCAACGTCGAACACCGGCGCAGCCAGCAGCTCAGTATGCGCGAAGATATCGCCGACGATCAGCTTGGAATCGCCGTTGCTGATCTGCGCAAGCGGAACAAATCCGGAATTACTCGCCGGCGGCGCGGCGTAATCGGCGAGTCGATGCTTGTGAGAGTTTCCTATTACGAAGCTCACGCCAGGCAAGGCTGACAGCTCCTCAGGAGCCCGCTGCGCATAGCAGCCGGTAATAAAGATCTTCGCCTTGGGATTCTCACGATGAATGCGGCGAACCGAGGCACGAGCGTCCTGGTCAGCAGACGCCGTGACGGTGCATGTGTTCAGGACAACGATTTCGGCCTCAACGGCCCCGGCCGCACGCTCCATGCCGCGGTCGAGTAACTGGCGCTCGATCGCCGCGCCATCGGCCTGGGTTGCGCGGCATCCGAAGTTCTCCACATGATAAGTCGCCACGAAACGATTATACTGGGTGCAAAGTGGAGTGCGGCCGGGACGCAGATACGCGGCCGCAACCCAAAACGGGGAATCTGCATCCTAGGAACGATTACCTTAAGGGCCCCCAACAATTGAGACTGGAGCTTCCCATGAAACGTCGCATCTTGCTGGTGGATGATGAGCTCGCAATTCTACTTACACTCCGCGCCGTTCTGGAGATGAATGGTTTCAACGTCGACACGGCGACGTCGGCCCGAGAGGCCGAACGCAAGATGAAGAACGAACCCTTCGAGATGGTCATTACCGACATGCGAATGGAGAACGAAACTGCGGGATTTGAGGTGATTCGCGCTGCGCGCCAACAACCCTACGATCCAGCGATTGCGATCCTTACCGCATATCCTTCCTTGGGCAATCAATGGCAGATGGAGGGGGCGCACTCGCTTTTGGTGAAGCCGGTTAATACGGAAGAGTTACTGCGTCAACTCGAAGCTTTATTGATCACCCATCAGGACCATAAGGCTGGCGTCAAACAGCAGACGCTGAAAACGACCGTAAAGGCCGTCTCCGTAAATCCTGCCAACGCAACCCGTCCTGCGCCCGCTGGCGAGAAAGCGGTCTAATAACTTTTCAGGTCAGAGCCAGGAGTGCGTGGCAGAGCAGGCAAAGATAACGTCCAAAGCTCGCCCGGATCGAGATGAGCGCCTTGCCAGCGCACTGCGACATGCAGGTGCGGTCCCGTCGCCCGGCCAGTAGCTCCGCTCAAGCCAATCTGCTGTCCTTCCTTGACTTTCTCGCCTTCGCTCACCTGGATGTGCGACAGGTGCATGTACAAGGTCATGAACTGCTGGCCGTGATCGATGATGACGCAATTACCTTCATAGAACAGTTCCTGCGCCAGCACCACAGTTCCTGCGTTCGCCGCAAGGATGGGCGTGCCTTCTTTGGCGTGATAATCCAGGCCCCGATGAATGCTGGCGAGCTTGCCGTTGAAGGTGCGGCGTGTCCCAAAGGCTTCCGAGACGGTGGAATTTATGGGAACGTGAAAAGTTCCTGACCATTCAGGCGCGAGGGTCTGACGAGAAAATGCTCTTTGCTTGAGTTCCTTGTCCAGCTCAATTTTCTTAAGAGCCTCTGGATCCGGTTGCACGAAGCGCTCCGGAACTTTCAACCTCACTGTCTTGTACGGCGCGGGCTGAACCGGGACCTCACGAACGATGTGCAGCACTTGGCCATCCGGCATGGTGGCGTCGAGTTCAAGGGGATAGCTTCCGGGTTTGGCCTCCACATCTACGCCCGCGAGCCCGTACCAAACATGCGGCTGGCCGGCAAGGAAAAAGACCAGATCCCGGCCCTGCCACTTACCTTTCACGCTGGAAGGCGCACCCGGCAGCTCAACCTTGAACAGACAAGGTGCGCCAACGCTGATGGAGCGTGGAGTCCAGGAGACGTTTTCCAATGTCACCGGGTTCGCTGCGGCCGCCGGCACAGCAGCTCCAGCCATAAGCAGTATCGCGATTAGTTCGTGGCGGAAATGTATCAATTGAGGCTAACGGCCAATGGGGCCCGTTGGCATTTCAAGAACATAAATCAAAATGTCGAGATTGGGGAAGGCAGCGTGCAACCGCAGTCCTCGCGGAAGCAGGAAGCTTGCAGCGCAGGGATTCACGAAGCGCCCAACTACGGCGGGTTCCAGCGCGACTGAAAACTGGGAAAGCTCAGGCGCTGGCAGCAGTGGTTCGCCGCTGCTGGAAACACTCCCTGCAAAGGACGGGCCGGCCTTGAGTCGGCTTAAAGGGAACGGTAGTTTCCTTGCCGCAGGCGGAACAGTTGGTGCGAGTTTCCACCCGGGGGCGCGATGCTGAAGAGGCTGATCCCATTGATGAAGTGCGTTTAGACTTACACGCTTTGCAACGTTTAGGTTCGTTCCTGAACTGTTTGTCGTGGAAAAACAGTTGTTCTCCAGCCGTGAAGACGAAGTCAACGCCGCAGTCAATACACTTCAGAACCTTGTCCTGGAATTCCATGGAGAGTTGCTCCCTTCAGCCCGCGACTCCCAAGCTCATGGACAGTGCCTATCTGCAACCGTCAACAGGGCCGGACTGAGCGTCCCCGGCTTCAGTTGCAACTCCAGTGCTCAGGTACATCCCCTTGGGTTCGGCCCACCACGCGTGCGCGTGGTTACGACTGTAAAATTGCGGCACGGCCGGTATGAAGGTCCCCCACCAGGATTGGGAAAACTAAGGGCCGCCTTTAGGAACAGCGGCCCCGGCCGTGAATTTAGTCCTGCTCTTTACGTGCCTTTTTGCGGCTGCGCTTGCGCGCCAGCGCTTCTTTCACGCGTTTCTTTTCGCCCGGCTTAAGGTAAAAGGAGTGACGTTTCACTTCCTTGATAATGTCCTCTTGCTGGACTTTCCGCTTAAAACGCCGCAATGCGTTTTCTAAGGATTCACCTTCTTGAATACGAACTTCCGCCAAACAGCAAACACCCCCAAACTCGTCCGAAAGGACATAGTAGTTATCCCAGTGTTCTACACGGAAGTCAAGCAAAGACTATCTTGACAAGACCCGACTAAAGCGCACATCAGGTCATGCACTAAAGTGCTACTCCTGTCTGCATCTCTATCAAAAATTTAGCCTTAGGGAGAGCTGCACCTGTCGTGCGGCATAGGCATTAGTAGGCGTCAGAAAAGTTTCGTTGATCTGGAACTCGCCGGGATACCACTTCCCGTTCATCCCCACCGGCTTGTTGGAATAGGCGACAAACTGCCCGGCAGAATTGTAGAAGCCATCGTCACTGATATCGACTCGCTTGTTTACGTGATTGGTGAGGTTGAAGGACTCCGCAACCATTTGCAGCTGCCACCGTGGACTGAACTTCAGATTACGGGTTACGCGAAGGTCGGTGGTGACGTAGTCCGAGCCAGTAAATGCATTTCTGCTATTACCCGGCAAACGGTCGTTGTAGGTGTTGCCGTCGCCGTTGGGGTCGCCTGCCATGGTGGCATTCAGGCGGCGCCCGGATGCCACGGTGACGATGCTGGCCAACTTCCAGTGATTGATCAAAGCTCTGAGCCACACTTGATCGAATTGGAAATCTCGCGGTTCAGCAACCCAGGCAGCCACAAAGCGGTGCCGCTGGTCGTCCGCGCTATAGGCACGTTCTGCGGCAGCATCGTAGGCGTTCTGAACATTGCCTGGGCGCCCGACGACCAGCGCGTCGGGGCCGTCATCGATGGCTTTGGATAAGGTGTAAGCGATGGTGAAGTACATGCCACGGTTCATTTGCCGTTTCAGCGAGACCACCATTCCGTTGTAAAGGCTCATCGATTGGCTCTCAAAGGAATTGATGGTGCCGAGTTGCGGGATTGGTCTCTGCACGGGATTAATGCAAGGGGGGTAAGGGCACGTCACCGAAGGCGTAGTTTGCCAGGAGCTAAACGAGGCTACCTGGTAATACTGGCCGAGGAAGACGGAGCCAGTATCGTTGTAAACGGGGTAATCGACGATGGTCGGCTGGGGTAGGTTCGCGTCGAGCGAGCGCAGCAGGTGCACACCATGCACGTAGAGATATCCGACCGAGCCCACTATGTTGCGTCCAAACTCGTGCTGCAGAGTTAGGCTTGCATGCTCGGTGTAGGGTGTTTGGAAGTTCGGAGCGAAAGCGGAAATCTGCGTGGTCACGAAAGGCGCAAGGGACGGCGGCGGGGTGCACACCAGCGTTCCGGGCGGACAATTCACCAGTGGCGTTGGATACCTGGGAAAAACCGCAGCCTGCGCCGGAATCGAATTGTCGAGAAAAACCTGACCTCCGGAGACACCATTATCGATGGCCACTTGCGACGCGTACATGGCGGGAATTGGCACATAAAACAGTCCCGCACCCCCGCGGAGCACGAACGGCCGGCGGTCTCCGACAGAATAGGAAAAACCGAGACGTGGAGAAAAATCGTGCGTGTCAGTCGGAATCTTCCCCGAGGGCGGATACAACGGATTGGTCACTAGGTTGCCCGGTTGAAAGGTTTGCAGGTCGTAGCGGACTCCGGCGTTCAGCGTGAGGTGCCGGCTGATACGGAAGCTGTCCTGCATGAAAGCGGCATAATATCGCGAATTTGGATGGCTGATCCCGCTGCCGAAATCCTGCATGTAATAACGTGGGACATCATGTGCATAAGCTCGCAGCGGCGTCAACGGTTCACCATATGTCATGGGAGCGTAGGTCCAGGGATTCACCTTGATATCGTCGAAGTAATACTCTCCGCCGGACATCGAAGGAAAATAGTTGTAGATCCATGCCTGTATGAAGTCGACGCCGAACTTCCATTGCACGCGTGGCGTGTGATAGCTGAGGGTATCGGCGACGTGCAGTTTATGCTCGCGTGTGTCGCGAGGCAGAATGTTTGAGCGCCCGAAGCCGGCAACCAGATCGTAAATCTTAGTCAAGGGCTGGTCAGAGTTGGCGGTCGAGGATTCGACGTCACGAGAGAACTGGGCGCGAAAGTTCGTGGTCAATTTGCTGGTCCAGGCGCTCGTGAGCGATGCGGCCAGGCTCTCCGTCTTTACATTCTCCGACCCGTTGTCGCTCTCGGCATAGGTAGTTATAGGGCTGGAGGGGTCGAAGAATACGTTGTTGGTTCCGCTGTAGCGCGAAGTACTGAGGCGCACGAATGCCAATTGCTTCGGGGAAAGAGTGAAATCCACTTTAGCGAATCCTGCGTTGCCCTGCATGGTGGTGGGATAGGTGCCCGCCATTGTGTTCAGCTTCTGCACGGCAGCCATCACCAGTTGCTGGTCCGTGTAATCGTAGTCCGTTGGTTGAGCGACAACGCTGCTGGCGCCGTTGGCAAACTGCATGATGGAGGGGACCGTTAACAGATGCTCGTCAAAGCCGGCGTAGAAGAATACCCGGTCTTTGCGAATCGGCCCCCCCAAAGTGCCGCCGAACTGCTGCTGGCGCTCGTCGGGCTTGCAGGTGGCATAAGGTTGCTGGGCGTCGAAGGTACCGTCGCGGAGATAATAGAACGAGGTGCCGTGCCAGTCGTTGCTGCCCGACTTGGTTGCCACATTGAATACGGCGCCGCCAGCCCTGCCGAGTTCGGCGCTGTAGGAGTTCGAAGACACGCGGAACTCCTTGATCACCTCATTGCTGAACTGGTATGGCGCACGGTAGCGTCCCCGCGCCTGCGCGTAAAAGGAGTTGTTGTTGTCAGCGCCATCTACCAGGAAGTTGTTTTGGAAGCCACGCACGCCGCCAAAGGACAGGTCTCCATTCGAGTTAGACGTGAGACTGCGCGGATCCTGCGTCACACCCGGAGTCAGCAGCGCCAGATCGGTAAAGCGGCGGCCGTTCAGCGGCAGGTTCGCGATTGCCTCTTGCGCAACCACGTCTGACACGCCACTGCTCTGCCTGTCCACGATGTCAACTTGTTCGTTGACGGCAACCGTTTCCGTGTGTCCGACTGGGGCGAGACGCAGTTGCACTCGTTCGACCCCACCAACGTAGAGTTCGACGGGCGTGAGGTTTGATGTGGCCAGCCCCATCGCCCAGGCGCTTACGATGTAGCGGCCTGGCAGCAACATGGCGAAGCTGAAGTTGCCAACGGCGTCGGCCACCACCTCACGGTGGAAGCCGTTTTCTGGATTGGCGATGGTTACAACGGCGGAGGAGACGCGCGCTCCGGTGATGTCTTCGACCACGCCGTTGAGTGCCGAGGAACCATCCTGAGCAGGCAGGGCACAGGGCAGAAACAAAACAAGCAGTGCGAAGTAAGCGGCGGCGACGCGATGCAAACGAATCACGCAGGCCAGAGCGCAAGTTCCAGAAACGGACAGCGTTTCCATTGCAGCACCATCTGACTTCACGTATAGCGGAATAGCGATGCCGTGGTCTGTGATAGTGCCCCGCCGAGGTCATTACGAAAGTGCAGTGCCAAAAGGGGAAGAACATGTACCTTCGTAAGCAAGTTTTTTCTTGCCGCGCCGTATAATGGAAACTAATTTGCTTGTTGGGCTCGCACTTTGGGCTGCCAATCCTGACGTTCGTTGACCCCCCAATTTAGCGCGTGATACCGTACTTAGTTACACCAACCTTATTTGCGCGCTCTGTGCGCCGAAGGATTGGCCTTTGTCCTCTGAGACCGTGGCGGCCACCCCAATCCGCAAGACTGCTCTGAACGCCGTCCATCGCCAGATGGGCGGAAAGATGGTTGATTTCAATGGCTGGGACATGCCCGTCGAATACTCTTCGTCGGGCGGCCTGATGAAAGAGCATCTCGCCGTGCGCAACAGTGTCGGCGTTTTCGATGTCAGCCACATGGGCGACATTCGCATCTCAGGCCCCCAGGCCCTGGCCGCGGTGCAGCACATCACCATGAACGATGCTGCGAGTATGGCCATTGGGCAATGCCGATACTCGGCCATGCTCTATCCGGAAGGAACCTTCGTAGATGACGTCATCGTGCATCGCCTGGGTGAGGACGACTATATGCTCGTCATCAACGCCGGCACGCGCGAAAAGGACGTCAACTGGGTTACCGAAAACACTCGGCAGTTCGATGTCAAAGCCGAAAATCTTAGCGATGACTTCACGCAGATCGCCATCCAGGGGCCAAGGGGCATGGATACGCTGCAGAAGCTGACCGATGCGGACCTGTCGCAAGTCAAGTTCTACTGGTTCACGCACGGGACGGTCTGCGGACTGCGTAACATCCTCGTAGCCCGCACTGGCTATACCGCAGAGGACGGTTTCGAGATTTACGTACCCACCGACGAAGCGATCAGCGCTCGCGTGTGGAATGAGGTTCTAGAAGCAGGTAAGGAATTCGGTATTGTTCCGTGTGGGCTGGGCGCCCGTAACACCCTTCGGCTGGAAGGCAGGCTGCCGCTCTACGGCCATGAGATTTCAGAGACGATCAACGTTTGGGAAGCCGGATTGGAACGATTCCTCAAGATGGAGAAGGGTGAGTTCATCGGACGCACAGCACTGGAGCACGCCAAGGCCGATGGCCTCAAGCGCACCCTGGTTGGTTTGGAGTCGGTGGACCGCGGCATTCCGCGCGACGGTTACAGGGTGCTCGACTTGAGCGGAAATGAGATCGGTTACGTCACCAGCGGTTCGTATGCGCCGTTCCTGAAGAAGAATATCGCGCTGGCTTATGTGCCCGTCGGCCAGTCTGAGATCGGGAATGAAGTGGCTGTCCAGTGCAGAAGCCAGTCCGTCAAGTGCAAAGTCGTTCCAACGCCGTTTTACAAGCGCCCGAAGAAGCAGTCCTGATTCGTTATTTGCTGTTCATCATCCAAGAGTTTTCACCGAGGCGCATGGTCGTGCCGTGGAGGCAAGAATATGACTTATCCCGCTGATTACAAATACACCAAAGAACATGAATGGCTGAAAGTGGAAGGCAATACTGGTGTGATCGGCATCACCGATCATGCACAGGATTCGCTCGGCGACATTGTGTTTGTCGAGTTGCCCAAAGTCGGGTCCGAGATTGCAGCCGGAAATACCTTCGGCTCGGTTGAATCGGTGAAGGCGGTTTCGGATTTGTTCGCGCCAGTGTCAGGGACCGTGACAGCGGTGAATGAGGCGCTGAACACTTCGCCCGAGCAGGTGAACAAGGAC
>JBKQKT010000265.1:0-2507 GCA_052147365.1 Candidatus Korobacteraceae bacterium
CCAATCGCGCTACGAGGCGGGCGCCAGGAGGCAACGAAGTGACGAAATCGCTCTGTTCGAGGGCGGCCGACCTCATCGGGGCGCCTCCGGCAACACCCTCGTCAACTCGTCACGATATCTCTTCGAGTCCGCGACCAAGCCATCGAATCCGGCACGCAGCAGCAGTCGCTTCCGGTCGGCCTCAGTCTTGGCCAAGAGAGCAAGCAGTACGTCCCGTTGGTCGGGTTCTATTTCGCTTACCCCCATGATCTCGAGAGCTCTTGCCAGGTCGAGCATTTCTGCAATGGACGGCGGTTATTCCAGACTCCACCCGCGCAGCGCCCGCGCCAGACCGGCCAGTTGTCCCCGTAAAGCGGGGTCCATATCTGTGCTGTGCACGGCGAGGATCTCTGCCTCCCGTTCCACGGTCGGGTACTCCACGCGCAAATAAAAACAACGTCTTCGCAGGGGATCACCCAGCCGGCGCTCCTCATTCGAGCTCAGAACCACAAAAGGAACCGTTTCCGCCTTGATGGTCCCTAGCTTTGGAACCGTCACTTGCCAGGCGCTCAAGATCTCCAGCAGCAGTGCTTCAAATTCGTGATCCACCTTGTCGAGTTCGTCTACCAGCAGCACGCAGGGTCGGTCCCGGCACAGCAAAGCCCGCAGCAGGGGACCTTCCGCGAAGAAATCAAGCGAATGCAGACGCTTGCGAATAGAGTCCCAGTCGCTCCTCAATTGATCTCCCTGAGTTTCGAGGAAGAGCTTCTGCAAGGCCTCGTCGAACTTACCGATAGCCTTGTCATCGGTGATGCCTTCGTAACACTGTAGGCGCTCCACGAACGTTCCGGCTGCCTCAGCCACTGCGTATGCCAGTTGTGTCTTGCCGCAGCCGGGCGGCCCCTCGACAAGCAGCGGCTTCTGTATGCGCGAGGCGAGATACACCACTTCCAGGGTCACCTCGTCGATGACATACTTGGCCTCGCGCAGCTTGCCGGAGAGCTCCTCTCTTGATCGAAACACGTCCAGCGCCTCCCGAAGGCACAAAATACACTGCAATCTTCCTTGAAGCGGCCATTTGAGGTCGGTACGCGGCACCCGCGTCAATCGCAAAGAGGCAGCAAAGGCAAGCACCACGGGCTTTTCGGCGAAGTACGCTGATTTAAGAAATTATTTTTGCGGGTCGATGATTGTTAGAATCAGAACGGCACGCTCGGAGGGCGTCAGCCGGAGATTCACGCCGAGCGGGATCGGAAATTGTAGGCGGCGAGACAGTACCGGAAGGATCGCCGCCAGTTGGTCGCCTGACGGATGAAACGGGATACTTCCGGTTGGCCGACCATCAAGGAGCCGGTCGGCGCATGTCACCCTTACGCGTCAT
The DNA here is from genome assembly GCA_052147365.1 of Candidatus Korobacteraceae bacterium. GTDB lineage: Bacteria > Acidobacteriota > Terriglobia > Terriglobales > Acidobacteriaceae > Bog-257. The sequence continues at coordinate 1,361 of JBKQKT010000265.1, forward strand.
GAGGGTCCGTACTCTAATCGCTGGTTGGAAGGGCTGTTTCTCGCCGGTGATCCTGGGATGGCAGATTCTGCCGCATTTGACCGACGTGCCGAGTACAAGACCACGTGGCTTGCAAGGCAGAGCGTATAGCGCGGTCGGTGTGGCTCTTTCCCGGATTCTGTTGCCAAAAACGACTTGACAACATGTCCGAGTTGATGCTACATTGTGTAACGGTACAATGTGTAGCGATATTGGACAGACCCCGAAGCCGCTCAGCAAACTGGAACACTTGGTGATGGACTACGTGTGGGCTCATGGACCGTGCGGCGCCGAGGCGGTCCGAAAGGCGCTCGCATCCGGCTGGCCTATGAAGGAGTCAACGGTCCGGACGATTCTTAGACGCCTCGAGCAAAAGGGTTATGTCAGACACGAAACTGAAGGCCGAACTTATATCTATCACAGCGTGCAGGCACGGCAGAACGTCGCCCTTCGAGCCCTTCGACAGATCATTGACAAGTTCTGCGGCGGGTCAGTCGAGCGACTTTTGGTTGGAATGGTGGAGAGTGAACTCATTGACCGTCGTGAATTGGAGCGGCTAGCGCGGCGGGTAACCGAGTCTCGACGGAAGGAGAAGGCCTGATGGCACATTGGAACGTTAACTCGTCGTCGCAAGTTCTATTGCTGCTGTTCGACAGCAGCATCCGGGGGATCTTGCTAGCGGCGCTGTGCTGGGCGGTTGTTTGGATACTTCGAATTCGCAGCGCGTGCACCGTCCATGCCATCTGGACGGCCATGCTTGCAGGCATGATCCTGATGCCGGTGCTCCGGACCGCCCTGCCCCAATTGCCGGTAGTAGTGCTCCCGGCGGCTGCAGCTTCCCTAAAGACCCCTCCGCCCCCTGTTGCGGCAGAGTTGAGCCAAGTGAGGCAAGAAAGCTCTGCCGACGTTGGAGTTCAGGTTAGCGCGGGTCAGAAGTCCTGGCCAGGCTGGGCCTTGCTGACTCTGATGGTCTACGCGTTAGTGGCGCTCGCTCTATTGCTGCGGCACGGCGCAGGGTATTACTTCACATGGAAGCTGATTCGGGGTTCGCGACAAATCCCGGCTACCGAGATCCCAGTTCTCGCACATGAAATGTCGTCCGAGCGGCAGAGTCGAGTGAGTGTGCGGG
>JBKQKT010000266.1:0-7666 GCA_052147365.1 Candidatus Korobacteraceae bacterium
AGGCGACGCGCGCCTCAGAATTTTGCAGAACGTACAGCACCTGCTCGGCGGTCTGGGTGGCGTAGATGGGTACAACCACGGCGCCTAGGAGCAGCGTGGCATAGTCTGCGATCGCCCATTCCACGCGGTTCTCGCTGAGGATGACCACGCGGCCGCCCTTGCCGATGCCCCAGGCCTGCAGTTGACGGGCAGCGGAATAGACCCAGCTTCTAAGTTGAGCGGAAGAGATGGGACGCCACACTTCGCCTTCGCGAGTCAGCATCACCCGGTCGTTGTTACGTTCCACGACCGTGTAGAAAATTTCGTTGATAGTGCGGATACTCATGTCTTGAAAGCTCCCATTGCTCGAATGCAATGGGAGGCCGTACCGCTCCAACGCCAAATGCTAATCCTGCCCCGACCCGGATTCTGTGACCTGTGACCGCTATCGCTGTGCCGTCGGAAGCCCAGGCCTGAGCGGAGCCCGTACCCCGGCCGGCTCGCTATTGGCTGCCGCACCGCATCCCGCTCAGAAAGATATCCACCACCGCGTCAGCCACATTGGCCAGCCGGTATTCATGCTGGTTGAGTACCCATGAGGTCACCATCTCGTCGAGGGCCCCGAAGAAGCAGTTGGCCGCGATTTTCGCCGGCACCTCAGGGCGAAAGACTCCACTTGCCTGGCCGTCGCTGATGGCGGTGCGGACCAGACCGAGGTACTCGATCATATGATGGTGCGAAAACTCCGAAAGGAAGCGGGTGCTCTGCCGGAGTTCCATCTGGAAGACGACGGCGAGGTCGCGGTTCGATCCCAGCGCCTCGAGATGCAGGAAGGCCAGCCGCCGCAGACGGTCCGCCGGGCTGGCGAGTTTCTGCAACTCCGTGCGCGCGTGCCGCATGAAGGCGTCGAAGGCCGTGTTAATGGCCGTCATCAGGATCTCTTCCTTGTTCTTGAAGTAGAGATAGACGGTGCCATCGGCAACATTGGCGAGGTCGGCAATGTCGGAGATGCGGGAGCTGAAAAAGCCCTTCTCGGCAAACACTGCGACCGCAGCGTCAAGGATGCGCTGGTACTTCTCGGTATTGCGGTTAACGGCTGAGCCGCTATTGGGAGTCAAAGCAGATTGCAGTTCGCGCTTCACGGGCCCGGGGATCAACAACGACAAGAGTCTTGGTTCAGTCGGCACAGGACGGTAAATCCCGCAGCCGTCTCCGCCGAATGAATGCTCATTCAGTGTATGGGCAGATCTGGCTTTTCGCAATTGGAAACGTCGGTCACATGTAGCCCTGCTGGATAAAGCGCTGAATGCCGAGTACCAATGCTGCTTCTATATCACATGCAGGCGCGTACGCAGCTTCTCCGCCATGTCTTGCACCAGTTGCAACTTGGCTGCGACCTCAGGCGGAATGGCGGGAATCCGCAACGCCAGCTCCGAAGTCAGCAGGATGCCGGTGACCTCGCTGCGCAATTGGTTGCGCAAATCGCGCTCAACGACCCGTAGCGCCGTCCGCTTCTCTTTTTCGGCCCGGCGCAGCGCCACCTGGGTCTCGCGCACCACCCGCTCGGTGCTGTGCAGCGACAGGTTGACGTAAATCGGCATAGCCGTGCCAGTGTGGTTTAACAAGGTGTCGAGAGCGCGAAAGTCGGCCTCCAGTAAGGATTGGTCGATGGCCAGCGCCTCATATTCAGCGTTGCGCAGACGGGTGACCGCCTGCGGCACCGAGCCGGCCAAGTGGGTTTTGTGGTCTGTTCCCTGCTCTAGAGCTGCGCGGCATTCCTGCGCGCGGGAAGATGCTGTAACCAACAGGATCATGATCTGTCTCCCTGCCGCCACCCGCAGACACACTACACCTGTGCCCCACGGATGCGGCCTGTTACGAGGTTCAACCCTGCGGCCCGGCGGTCAGAGCGCCGAGCCGTATTCCTTGAGTTTGCGATACAGCGTGGTTTTTCCGATGCCGAGACGTCGCGCGGCCTGCAGCTTGTCTCCCTTCAACACGTCAAGGGCATGCAGTATGGCTTGCTTCTCGACCTGATCCAGCGGCGTGATGGCGTCCGCCTCCTTACTCTGGAAGTCGGGTTTGGGAAATGCCTGGAAGTTGCGCAACGCGGTGGGGAGGTCCGCGACATGGATGGTGGAAAACGAACAAGTGGTGCAGGCGCGCTCCACGCAGTTTTCCAGTTCCCGCACATTGCCCGGCCAATTGTAGGCGAGCATCAGCCGCAGGGCATCGTCGCCGATGGCATGCTGCGTCTGGGTGGCGGCGTTAACCCGCTCCAGCACGTTGCCAATCAAGAGGGGAATGTCCTGGGGACGCTCCCGTAGAGGAGGGATGCGCAAGGTGAGCACGTTAAGACGGAAGTAGAGATCGCGGCGGAAGCTGCCCTGCTGCACCGCGGCCTCGAGGTCGCGATTGGTGGCCGCCAGGATGCGCACGTTGATGGGCACCGAACGCGTGCCGCCCACCGGCCTGACCTCCTTCTCCTGGATGGCCCGCAGCAGCTTGGTCTGCAAATCCACCGGCAGCTCACCTACCTCATCGAGGAAGATGGTGCCGCCTTCGGCGGTGGTCATCAATCCATCCTTGGCCCGCACCGCACCGGTGAAGGCGCCGCGCACGTGGCCGAACAGCTCACTCTCAATGAGGCTGGGCACCAGCGATCCGCAGTCCACCGGGATGAACGGTTTGTCACGATAGGGGCCCGAGTAGTGGATGGAGCGCGCCACAAGCTCCTTGCCGGTGCCGCTCTCCCCCAGGATGAGGACGGGATGGGTGCTGTGCGCCGCCTTGGCGATGATGCGGTACAGTTTCTCCATTTCCGGGGCGTGGCCCACCAGCGAACCAAAGCCGTGTTTGGACTTCAACTGCTCCCGCAAAAGCCGGTTCTCGCTGGTCAGCTTCAAATGCGAGGTCACCCGCTCCAGCACCAGGCGCAGCTCATCGAAGTTGAACGGCTTGGTGATGTAGTCGTAGGCCCCCAGTTTCATCGCCTGCACGGCGGATTGCACGGTAGCAAAACCAGTCATCACGATGACCAGGGTTTCCGGGCGGCGCCGCTTGATCTCACGCAGTACCTCGAGGCCGCCCGTTCCGGGCAGCCGCAGATCGAGCAGCACCACGTCCACGGGATTGGCATCGAGCGAGTGGTAGGCATGTTCGGGGGAGTCTGCCACGTGAGTGTTAAAGCCCAGTGAATGGGCCACCTCGCGGCACGACTCACGCATGGAGCGCTCGTCATCGATAATCAACAGGTTGAGAAGGTTGATTTCACTGGTGGGCTGGCTAACCGCAATTGCATCTGCCGTAAGCACGTGGCACATCCCTTCTCCGGCGGTGCAGCCGTTGGGCCGAGCCGGTCTTGTTTGGGCTTCGGTACTCATGGCTATGGTTCCTCTTTCGGGAAAAAAGCGCTAGTGCAGGGGTCACATACCGATGTGAGTTTCGTTTTGGGAGAAAAATCGGGTCCAAGGGCCGGTTTCGACTCCATCTGGGGCGGCAGTTTCGCCGCCCCTTCATGCGCCGGCCCCTGGGCCGTCACCGCAGCGTTTGTCCCGCGCAAGAAGGGAGCCTGCGCAACGAACTCTTGCTTGCTCTCTTTCTTGAGATGTATCTCAAATTCCCGAAGCAGGCGCTTAAACAACGCTTCGCTGCGCCGGGCGTGCAGCTCGATCTCCCGCGCCGGGCGCTTCAAGCGGCTGTAAAGAGGTAACTTCCATTCCAGTATCTGGATGTTGATCAAAACCGCCGTCAGGGAGTTCGCCAGCTCATGCAGGGTGTCAGTGCAGCCCCATTCAGCGTGCGGCCATCGAGGCTCTGTAACGTCGCGGTCGGAACCCATCATTTGGTTAGCACCACGCAGGGGAGAAACTGAGGCTGCAATGTTCTGGCTCTCCTCCAAGGCTGCTCCGGGGCTGACGGATACCCGCATGTTCATCTCGCCTGTCCGCTGGTTCAGTTGCCGACATTCTGCAAAAAGCACGGATACTGCCAAAACTTGAGATTCCATAAGTCATTGGTTCAAAAGGGCTTCGCAGCCTGACGCGGGAGATGAACGGTCTACTATCGGAGCGGCAGTTTCAAGTTGAAACTGGAGGCTTGCTTACATTACGCCCAACTCTTTGTCAGATAAGAGTTTGGGCAGGTTTTACACTTGCGGGAAAGGAAAAAAGAAAATGTGCCGAATCGGGAAACATATGGCCGGTCAAGGTCGGCTTTTCTTTAATGCACGATGGAAGCACGATCGCCGGAAAAGAGAAATCCGGGAAAGCATAGGAGCTTTCCCGGGCAATTCACCAAAGCAGGAACAGACTGTTCTTTACTGACGGTTGGCCGACGAGCTTCCGTCGCTGGCGCGAGCTGACTCCGCAGACGCTGTGCCCTGCTCCAGGAGCAGGCCGTTATGCGGAGAGGCCGCCAGCAGACGGCCCTGGAAGTTCATCACCGAGCGCAGGGACACCGCCGCTTCCGGCGTGCGTTGCCAGCTCTGCCCGCCATCCTTGCTCTCGAAAACCCCATGCTCATGAAGGGCGGTAGCCAGCAGCCGCTGGCCAGCGGCGTCATAGTGCACAGCCAGCACATCGTTCTTGGGAAGTCCGCCCAGCATGTAGTGCCAGCTCTGGCCGCTGTCGGTGGAGCGCAACGCGCCCTGGCGAGTTCCCAGCCACCAGACCGCACCGGGGGTCACCGTCAGGTTGTAAGCGCCGCTCACGTACGAAGGAAGCGTGACCGCAGTCCAAGTCTTGCCGTCATCCTGCGAAATGTAGGCGCCTTTGGGCCCGGCCAGCGTCACCGTGCCGTCCTCATAACGGTTTACCGCGCTGAAGTTGCTATCTCCCTCAATAGGCTGGCCATACCACTTTTCTCCGTGGTCCACGCTGATAAACAATCCTTGATCTGTGGCAGCGTACCAGGCTTTCTCACCCATCTGCAGCGAGCGCACTCGGGGCGCGGTGGCCAGCGGGATCACTGGCTCGGGCGGGGCTTTTGGCTTGCGGACCGGAGCTTTTCTGGCGGCCGCTGATTTGGAGGTTTTTGGCTTCGCCACCACCGGGGGTTCGGGCTCAGGAGGCTTGGGCTGCCATTCCGGCACAGGCCCCAAGATCATTTTGGCAGGCAGCCAGGAAGCGCTCAACGAGGCCAGCGAGAAGATTCCGTGATTGGTACCTACAAACAACGTTCCACCGTCCGCCTGCTGCATGCTCAGGATGTCACGCTCATTCAGGCCACGGTTGGATTGGCGCCAACTCTTGCCGGCATCGTCCGAAGTGAAGAAGCCGCCGTGTTCCTTGTCGTTCACGACGCCGACGTAAAGCCGGCCGGGATCCTTGCGGTCCGCAATCACGGCGCCCACCACGCGATGGGTAAAGCCCCGGTTGGAGGCGGTGTAGTGCGCGAAACCGTCGGTGCTTACCAGAACACCGCGGAGGTCGGTGGCCAAAAGCACCCGCTCGGGATTGCGGGGATCGATCAGCACGTCATTCACGATGACGTCCGGCGCGGACACCAGCGTCCACTTGGCGCCACCGTTCGTGGTCTTCCAAAGTCCACCAGTGGTCCCGGCATAGACGATCGAGGGTCGCTGCGGGTCCTGTTTTAACACGCGCGTGCGGATCGCCGAATGGGGAAGCCCCTGAACGCGATGAAAGAGTTCCGCGCCGTTTTCGCTCAGGTAAATGCCCGAGCAAGCGCTGGCATAGACGCGCGAGGGCTTCCTGGGATCGATGATGATGCTGAACACATCCGAGTCATCCAGGATTCCTTCCTTAAGATTATGCCAATGCGCGCCTCCGTCAGTGGTCTTCCACGGCAAGTGTTGCGTTCCGGCATAGATGATGTCGGGGTTCTGAGGATCGATGGCTACGGACACAAAGTTCTTCAGGGACGAGTGATTCTCGATGGCCATGGGGTTCTCGGGCGAAATGCGCTCCCAAGTGGCGCCGGCATCACGGGAGCGAAAGACTCCCTGCACCGCTGCGATGACCAGTGTGTTGTGGTCGCTGGGCGCCATGGCCATGGCGCGGATAGACTTGCCGTGCGCCCCCATCAGTTCGCTCCAGCTTCGGCCCCCGTCGTCGGAACGGAAGACGCCGCCTTCGCTGTCGCCGAAAAGACCCCAGGCTGCGGCGTAGACTGTTGCCGGATTGGTGGGGTCAAAGATCACATGGTCAATAACGTAATCTTCACCTTGCCCGAGATGGGCAAACAAGTTCCACGAACTGCCCCCATCCTGTGAAATGAATAACTGCCCCGCGCTGGTGCCGAGAATGATGCGATTGGGATCGCTGGGATCGTAGGTAAGGCTTCGCACATTGCCGCCTTCCGGTCCGATTAGCTGCCAATCTGCAGCGAAAGAACAAATGGGGAACAATAGTGCGAGTCCAAGAACGAGGCTGGTCACAAATCCGAATAACTTACGCATTGACAAAATCCACCTGAACGTATGGTTGAGAAAAGGGTAGAACGAGACCCTTTCCAAGATGATAACTCCGAGGAGCTATTCGCGCACAGCGCGAATAGCTGCAACGCATCCACTTTATAAATTGTCAAGCAGACGAACAGGGCTACCGCCCGGAAAAAAGCCGGTGAGAGGCGAACCTCTCACCGGCCTGAGTTCAGCTACGCCATCTGACTACTGCGCTGGCGGCGCAGCAGGCTTGGCCTTCGCCTTGTGGTGTTTCGGAGCAGGCGCGTTACGCGATTGCGGCTGCACCTGGGTTTCGTCTACGGTGGTGCCCTCTTCCAGCTGCCCGCCGCACAGGGTGCCCTCGGGCACGAAGTAGAAGTGGGTCGCCTTGCCCTTGGTTCCGCCCGTACGCGGTTGGACGCGGCCTGCGTCAACCTTGTTCGGGCCGTCCGTGGTCAGGTAGTACTTGACGTTCACGGAGCGCTGCGAACCCAGGGTCTGCTCTTTCACGACTTCCTTCTCGTCTGTGTAGCCCACGATGTCCAGCTTGCCGTTGGGCATCTGCTGCAACCGCAGAGACAGTTTGTCGAGCGTGTCCTTGCAATCGTTGTCCACGCGCCACGGTTTCTTGGGGTTCTTCTCGAAGGTACACTCGCCCCAGTCCTCGATGACGGCGCACTTCTGAACCGGCGGCACGCTCACTGACGCCGTGCAACTGCTGCTCAGGTTCGCCCGCGCGTCGGTTGCTGTTCCGGTGACCGTGATGGTGTTGCCGGCGTCCGCATTGGTAGCGGTCAAGGTCGCCGAGGTGCCGCTGCCACTCAACTGGCCACCGGTGGCCGACCAGCTATAAGTCATCGGCCATCCCTGCGGGTCGGTGGCTGTCATGGTGATGGTTGCCGGCTGGCCAATGGCAATCGTGGTCGGATTGGCCGAGCAGCTTACGACCGGCGCCAGCGGCTGCTTGATGGTAAAGTTCGCCGCGCAAGTCGCCGAATTCATCTTTTTCATCCTGGGGTCGGTGATGGTGGAGCTTGCCGAGTAGCTTCCCGGCGCCATGCCGGTAGTGTCCACGGCGGCGGTCTGGGCGTCAGCCCCCGACAGCTTGCCGCCATTGGCCGTCCACGCGTAGGTCACAGTGTGCTTGGGGTTGAAATTAGTGCCCGCGGTGGTGACCTTCACCGGGTCGCCTGACCACACCTCAGCCGGAGTGGCCGAGGCTGTGCAGGAGAGCGGCGGGTTGTAGTAGTTGCCTAAGTTGAGCACCAGGCCTGCTGACAA
>JBKQKT010000267.1:0-2673 GCA_052147365.1 Candidatus Korobacteraceae bacterium
CCATGGACAAGCCGCGGACCCCAGAACCGAGGATCCGCGCTACACACTCTTTTCAATCCTACGAGTGATCTTCTCCACATCTTATGTAACGCGAACCCTCGTCACCCCGGTAACGAAGGCATCTCGCTAACGCAGCTCGAAGGATACCTCCACCACGACTCTTACGGGCACCGGTTTGCCGGCCTTCGTAGCCGGTTCGAATTTCCAGGTGCGCAGGGTCTGCATCGCGCTTTCGTCCAACCCTCTGTCCAGGGGTCGCACCACCTGGACGTCCGCGACGTTGCCGGTGTCATTAACCACAACCGAGCAGACGACAGTGCCCTCCAATTTGGCGGCTCTCGCATCACCTGTATAACGCGGTTCGGGCTTGTAAGTGGGTATCGGCGCTGTGACACCGTCTCCCACCGTGTAGACTCTTCCGAGGTCACGTCTCGGTACGCCAACGACATTGGCTGTCAGACTACTCTTCGCTGGAGCGCTAAGCCAGAAAGTCTTGACACCCCACCAACCAGCGCCCACAACGACAGCCAGGGCAATCACCAACGACGCAATAAGTCTCGGTTTCGACATACGCACCTCCTTTACCAGTATGGCAACTCGCCGCGCCAGTTGTTTTTCGACCAGGAGCAAGGGCGCGGGCAGCGTCCTGGCTCGTGGTATCGCTGCGATTTCGAGCAGGGCGTGCAGATAGGGCTTACGCGCTCCGGTCAGAGCCACAACTTTACAGTCCACCACTTGCTCGCGAGTGAGACGAATTCTGCGCACCATCCACCGGATGGCGGGATGAAACCACCACAAAGTCAGGAGAAGTTCTTCGGCAAGATTTAGCAGCCAGTCGCGCCGCGCCACGTGCAGCAGTTCATGGCAGGCAATCGTCCGTTGGTGGCTCTCGTCCATGCGTTCGAACCACCTGGGAAGGATGATCGCCGGATCGAGCCAGCCAAGAGTTACCGGCGTCCCCACGCGATCGGAGAAATAGAACGAGGGCGCAATCCCGACGAGCGCCTGTGCGTCGCGCAGTGCGCTGGGCAAGGGAGCGATGCGCAGCGCCGTGCGCCGATAATGGTTAAGACGCCAAAGCCCCAGAGCCAGGCGCAACAGCCCCAGTCCTGCGCCTGCCCCCAGCACCAGCACTACCCAGGCCGGAAGCGAAAGCGACGAGGCCAGCGAATCGACAGCGGCGGCTCTTCTGCTGACGGCTGTTGCGACGATGCCGGTCGGGGCCAAGCCCGTCTGCTGCCAGGGCTCCACCACCGGCAAAAGCAGGCAGGCCGCCAGCAAGGTCTGCCAGTAGGCGAGCATGACGCGCGGTTGCCTCATGCGCAGCGCCGCCGCAGCCAACCCGCCCACGGCAACCACCAGCGCCACCTGGATACTATAGGCCGCGAGATTTCCCAGCCACCACGCGGCGCTCATTCGGCCTCCGCAATCGTCCGCGCCATCTTTTCCAAGTCTTTCGGCGATAATCGCCGCTCCTTGATCAGGTGGACCAGCAGGGGCTCGGCAGAGCCGTTAAACACCCGGTCCACAAACTCGCGCACCATGGCTTTGATGACTTCACTGCGCTGCCGGGTGGCCTGGTAGACGTAGGCACGGTCCTGGGCCTGCTTCTTCAGATATTTCTTCGCTTCCAGAATGTTCATCATGGTCATGACGGTGGTGTAAGCGATCTTGCGGCGCTCGCGCAGGGTTTCGTAGACGTCGCGCACCGTGGCGCGCTCCAGCCCCCATACCACCTTCATGATTTCGAGTTCTTGCTCGGTCAAGGTACGGCTTCTGGGTCTCATACTATTAAACTAGTACTAATACGTTGAGAGTGTCAAGGGAAATCTTATGAGCACACCGTGGCACGACAAGTCAGCCTCGGCTGCGGGTCAGCGCGCCTGTCTTGCTCCAAAGCCAGGCCGCCGGGTGTATGATAGTGCTTGAATCTCTCAGACGGGTTTTCTTGCTGGACAACAATGAATCCCCTGCGTCGCAGCGTTTGCCGCCGAAGGCCCGGAATCGTGGCATGGGTGCTGGCACCACTCTTTCTGCTCGGATCGAAGACGGCGGCAAGCCGGAACTTCCAACAGCAACCAACGGCTCCAGTGGATTCCGGCAACAGGCCAGCGCAAGCTGAGGAATCTCCGCCTCGCATGACTCCGCAGGAGATTCGGCGCTACGATGAGGCGAGAACCCTGATCGATTGGACGCCCGACCAGATTCGGAGCTTTCCCGACCTGCACGACTTGCAACCGGCGGAAAGCCAGCAGAACCTCCCGGCAATCCTTAGCGCCGTCGGCGAGCGCGTGTCCGCGCTGTTCGATCAGTTTCCCAACATGTCCTCCGCGGAAGAGGTCCGCTCAGGTCCCTGTGACGAGGGACTGCGCAAGAAATGCCGTGTGACGTACAGAGGCAGGTTCAACTATTTGGTGGTGCGGCGGACAGAGGGCGACCCTCTGATGGGCGAGTTCCGCACCGATTTGAAAGGGCGGCCTATTGATTATCGAAGAATCGGCCACGGGCGGATTTTTCTCACCTACGGCTTCGCCACTACGCCTCTCCAGCATTTCCACCTCCGGAATCAGACTGATTGCCAGTTCCGTGATTTCGGGCGCCAGATGGTTGGCGGGCAGCAGACTGAGGTGGTAGGCTTCGTTGAAGTCCCGGGAAAGTATCCCTGGCCAACCG
>JBKQKT010000268.1:0-4898 GCA_052147365.1 Candidatus Korobacteraceae bacterium
CTTGTCTGGAGAGCCGATGATGCGCTGCGCGAAACTCTCGTAGCCACTATCGGCGTAGTACATCTCCTGCGCGTCGGCGACCGCGGAGCAGGCGTCGATCGTCAGCAGCTCGTTCCGGCCGATATCGCGCGCGCGAATTTCCTGCGCTCCCGCAACTGCGTCGAAGTACCACTGTCCCGAGGAGTCTTTCGCCAGAGGGACCGGGAACGCAAAGTTGTCGGCCCCGATATAGAGCACACGGCTGCCGTCGGTCATGTCGACCAAGCGATTCATCTTCTCGTATTTGGAGGCGAAGGCCTTCAGGGCCGCCGTATCTGCTTCTTTGTCACCTGTCGTCAGAAGAGCCTTGGTGTCGACACCCAGGATTTTCGCCAGAGTGGGCTCGTCGCCGTTTCCGGCGGCCAGGGCCAGAGCCGAACCGGCTGCAGCGGGCGACTGGAACTTAGGCTGAGCGTCCTTAGCCAACGTCGTGTTCCTTGTCTTCAATTGCACAATCGCGATTGCCAGGACGGCGAGCGCTACAGCGGCCAATCGTGCGATGTACTTCGTGTTCGTCTTTTTGGTGTTGGATTCCATTTTCAATCTCCCTCGAATTAGGTCTTGATCTCGTGTTATCGCTGAACTTCTTTACCGCCGTCGTCCGCCACCGCCGAAAGAGCGGTGCTCCGCCGGTGCGTGCATCCGGGCCATGCGCTGTTGCGGACGATGTCCGGCCATGCTGCCGCGGCCGCGATTGCTTTCTGCGCGGTTAGCGGCGCCGTCTCCGCTGATGCGGGAGCGGTTCTGCTCCGCGCCCATAGAATGGTTGTCTTCGCTGCGACTTTGACCAAGCATCTGGCCGTTGTTCGTGGGTGTGCTCGCGCGCTGCACACCGCCGTTCCCGCCGATCAATCCATGATTACCGTTGGCTCCGCCATTGGGCGTGCTCGCGTGCTCCACCCCGCCGTTCCCTCCGATCAGCCCGTGGTTCCCATTGTTTCCACCGTTGGGCAGGTTCTGGCCGGCATTCTTGTCGGTGTGCCAGCCGCCGTCAGGACCGAAATACCCATTCGGGTGATAGCCGCCGTTGGGGCCGTAATGCGTGTCTTCGCCCGGCTTGTAGTTGCCGTCGGGGTGAAAAGTGCCATTGTTTCCGTACCAGGCATGGTTTTGCGATCCGGCCGCTCCGCCTCCCCAAGGGTGGTAGCCGTTGTAGTTCGTGTTGTTCCAGGCATGGTTGTTGATGTAAGTGTTGTGGTTGTAAATGATGGTTGTGTTGCCACCACCACCGCAGCAGCCCCAGTTCACATTCCACGCGTGCCATCCCCACCCGAAGCCTCCGCCCCAGCCTCCACCACCGAACCAAGCTCCGATCGTGATGGGCGCTCCGAAGTAGAGTCCCACTCCCACCGACACGGGCAGCGGCTGCGGCACGTAGTACGGCACCACAACTGGAGCACCGTAAACTACGGTCGGGTTGTATTGCGGAACGTAAATCACCTGCGGATTCGCCGGCTGGATCACGATCGTGCTCGGTGACGGCGTAGTAACTGTGATCTGAGAATTTGATTGCAAAGTCCCAACCCCCTGAGCCTTGGCGCGCATGGCTTGCACGGCCGCCATCACATCGGACTGCTGATTGGCAAACGCTTGCCCGAGGCTGGATGTCCACGAGAGGTTATGCGCCATGTTGTCGAGCACCGACGGAAACTGCGTGAGCGCCTTCACGCTGGGATCCCAGGATTGCTGATCCACGGCCTGCGCAAGCGCCTGGCCGGTCAGGTTCTTGTTCTGCGCGAGCCAGTCGTCGGCATATGCAACCTGGTCGGGATTCGTGGAAGCCGCGAGCACCTGCGCCACCAATGCATCGGGATAAAGCGCGATGGGAGCAACGAGTGAATCGAGCTGATCTGCCGAAAGAGGCGCTGGCGCTGGTGCCGAACTGCCCTGCTGGGTGCCTTGTATCGAATAATTCGTCGGCTGCTGCGCTTCAGGCTGAGCGGCAGGCGCCTGCGGCTGAGATTGGTACGCCGGAGACTGATACGTGGGAGCCTGGTAGTTCGCCGGCTGATATTCAGTCTGACTTTCCGGCGGAGTCAGAACCGGTTGAGACTGATAGATAGCCCCGGTGCTTGGCGGAACCGGCACGGCTGCGGTAGCCGGACGCACCGCTTGCCACGCGGCGTGCTTGCCGCGGATCCCATAGGTTCCCGACATCGAATCTCCGTAGATCTGTCCCCAGAAGTGAAGAACAGTTCGGGTAACTGTGTTGAATCGGATGCGATGTCCATTGACCTCACCCTGAATCGGACCCGACTGCACGGGGCCCTCGAAATACCCCGTGATGCGATTGCCGTATTGTGCGATCTGGACGTGCTTGACGACGGTCTCACCGTTCTCAATGTTGGTTGAGTAAATCGTCCAGTCGCCCTGCACGTTGTCAGGCGGTTGGTCTGCGAACGCGGTGGTGGCGAAGGCCAGCGCCAGAACGGCAATCGCCAGCTTCAGCGCGGTGTTGGTTTTCTTCATGAAATTTCTCCTAGGATTTCTGCGACTTCCGGGTTTCAATGCCGCTCGAGGAGGAGAAATGCACCTGGCGAACCAAAGTTATCCTGCTGATTTGCTTGGAGTTGTTACACCGGCCAGCTCCCGAAGGATCGGGAATTCACGAAATCTAAAGAGGGAAAGAAAGCCGCCGTGCAGCACGGAAAGGAGAAGTGATGTGGGGATGAGCCTTCGCGGCGTTGCAGTACTCGTGAATGTCGTGGAGCAAGTTGGGCGCGGACGAAGTGTCCACGCCCGAATTTCGCTGGAGAAAGCATCGAGCGAGTCAGCCGTCTGCGCCAACACCAGAGGGCTGACCCCTTGCAGCACGATCACGCGATCAACAGGGAAGTTAGTAGCGAATGTGGATTACTCAACATAAATCCATCCTTTCCCTAGCTATTCGACTTATTGATCGGTGATTTCTTGTTGAGTTCCGAGAGCAGTAACTTCGCCGACTCCGGCGCCGTGACCTCGTTGTTGAACACGACGTCGTGAGCGCTGACATTTTTTCCATACAACTTCTTGTTGGCTCCGTTATCGGCGCGAAGGGTCGAGCCGGAAAGTGAGATTCCGGCAAAGAGTCCGCGCGACCGGGAGTAGGAAAGAATCTCGGCTCGCAAGGCGACGTCGGTTTCCGCTGACAGATTGCGCCCGACCGGACCTGCGGCAGCGGAGATATCTCCGCCCAGTTTTACTTTGCTCGACAGAATGCTGCGCGCCGAGCGGGGGCTCATCAGCAGCAGCACGAAATCCGTCGCCTGCCCGCCGATCTGGAGTCCAAAGCTTCCGCCTTCGAGGGCCATCATGGTCGGAGCGCCCCAGGGGCCTTTGAAGTCTTCGCCACCCCGGCAGGTCATGACACCCCTTCCATAACTTCCGCCGAATCCGAAGGCGAACTTCAGAACGGAAGGCAGAACGACGACACAGTCCGCCTTTTCGATGACGCTCTGCGGGATATCGTCTGGAATGTTTAGAACTTCCTTCATTACCTGTCCCGCGTTTGCCACGCGGCTCTGTTCTTTTTCCTGGCCGAAAACAGGTAATGCGATGATGGTGAGCAGCGTGATTACACCTAATATCTTTTTCATAGTTTTCCTCTCTTAATTTTCAGACAGCTTGACGGATTCTCTCAGCGGGATTGCCCGCCGACTTCTCTTCTCTGATCACAGCCAGCGAACCGTTGCCTGCCAGCAATTCCTTGATCTGGCGCAAATGCAGCTCCAGGCGCTTCTCAGTTGCCGCATTCTTGCCCGCCATCAGAATGAGCTTCACTGAGACGAGAAACACACCCGTCTCCAGAAAGAGCTCGTGGGTAATTCCCTTAACGGCTAACGAGCAACTGAACAACGCAACGGTCAGCACAATGACAACGCTGGCCCATGGATCACTTGGCTTGAACAATTTCATGACGAACCTCTTTGTTTGATTTGGTTGGGCGACTCACAAAACATGAATGGCCCAACCACTGTTTTACTTGGCAGCGGGCACCCAAACCGCGTCGGCCGAAGCCAGTTCAACCCCGGCAACTTCAGTGTCGATGGTTACGTTGTGAAGTTGTGTCTTCTTTCCCGGCTGGGCGGAAACGGTCAACAAGTACTGGTTGTCGAGTATCTTCTGGAGCTGGTCGAGATAGGGTGTGAAACTCACGGGCGTCTCCAGACCCAGAAAGAAAGACTCGCCACCACTCACGTCGGACAGCTTGGCAATGCCCATCTGTCCACTCGTAACTTCCCAGTAGTTGCGACGGTAGCGGCCTACTCCCGGCGCATAGATCGTGTGAATGATCGTGCCAGTACGCATAGCAACATCACTCGCCGAATCTACATCCGGATTGATGCGGAGCCCGCGCCAGGGCAACGTACGCCGGGCGCGGTCGATTCCGTCGGTTACCATCAGGATTTCGTGCCGGCGGTCGGTCGAGGGCCAGCGCTTCATCAGATCGATAATAGACAGGTACGGACTCGCATACGCGCCTCTTGAACCCAGGGGCAACCGCAAGGCGTTGGCAGCTGCGGCGTGGTCCGTCGTTAGATCCTGCACGATCTGAACGGTCGCATTCCGCATGTAGCCGACTCCGATTAAGGTCGCGGACGGCTGCGCGTTGATGAACGTCTTGAGGTCATCGAGATGCATGCCCAGGCTCGGGTCCGAAGCGTCATCGATCACGATGAACAGATCGAGTCCGGCATACTGTCCCTTAGCCGGAACCCAGCCACGTACCTTCAGGCGTTCCTTGCCTTGGGTGACGACGACATCCTGTTGGCTGATTTCGGGTGTGCGTTTGTTGTTCGCTACGTTTGCCGTAACTGTTATGGTCACTGGCACCGTAGTCTTCGTGAGTTCCTCTGCATGCAGAGGAAGGGCGGCCGCAA
>JBKQKT010000269.1:0-3193 GCA_052147365.1 Candidatus Korobacteraceae bacterium
TTGCGATTCACAGGTGTCACTTGTAATGGCATTCTTAATTTCCTTCCTAGCGCACTCCGGCTGTTCCGTGTTGAACCCAGAACTCTCCCAAGCGCAACAGCCCCGACAAGCTGAAGCAGCACATCGCAGCGATGAGGTTGCGGACCCACGCCTCGCCGATCGTCATCCGCTCCAGTAAACCGGCAAAGTGCGCAACGGCGAGCACGACTTGGCCTGCCCCATAGAGCGGCAACAAAACATTGCCAACCCAGTTCACCAGCGTCAGCACAGAAATCCAGTAACGGTCTGGGTTGTTCCAGGCTGCCTGATTGCTAAAGGACTCCATGGCACGCAACAGCCCGGAGCACATCAGAGAGGCCAGCGCTGCGTAACCGAGGTGCGAGTACGGGTGACCTTTACTGAAGCGGTAAATTGCGGCAGCAGCAAATAAACCGGCCATGGTCGGCATGATGACGTTGCCCAGCCAGTTCGTCAGGTTGAGCAGCCCGTTTGAAAGATTCACAGGATCACCTCCAATCCTCATCAGCCGGCCATGGCCCGAACAAGCTGCCAGATGGCCGAAACACTCAAGAAGGCAAGACCTGATCCCACCAGCGGCATGAAAGGTCGATGGCGGGCATAATTGAAAATGGCCCCCACGATTGCCAGGCCTGCCGCCTCCGGCAGGATGGTTCCGGCAAGGAAGTTCCACGCCGACGTCAGCATGTCCGTGGTGGCGAACTCGGAGCCGCTGTTCCAACTCTGCATGAGTTGGACAGTGCCAGACACGGACAACATAAAGAGGCCTGCGATGATGGATGCCAGCGGGCTTTGCCCTTCGGCTGCATCTAGCGCTGCTTTTAACACGCAGAAAGCTGCTAACACAGGAATCAGTTTGGCAACCACGACGTTCGAAACAAAACCGCTGAAGCTCGTCTGCAAGCTCGCGACCCACGCGCTGCTGATGCCTCCGCCCTGCGCGGGCATCGTGATACCTTGTGCAGCAAACCATGACAGGAACTGCGGCAGCGTCAACAGGATCACCGACCACAGCACCCATCTCTGGAATCTGCCACCAGTCTGGAAGTTCACGCCGCCTTCGTGCCGCAGTGCGATTCCAGCCAGCACCATCGTGCAGATAGCCGCCGGAACTGCCATGTCGAACAACAGTGTCAAGAGATCGACGATGATTTGGGGCAGCGTCATGGCCTAAAGGACTCCGTACTAACCGTTGTTACTGCACCCCAGCTGTGCCATTCGCAATCCAGAACTCAATCAGGCGCGTTAGACCGGATATGACCAGCAGTCCCCCGGCCGTGACCGCCCAGCGTGCTACGCCGCGGCCTTGCGAATAGGAGACAACCGCCATGACCACTGCCAGCGCCGCTCCCACGGGGGAGATCACATTGCCCACCCAGTTCACCAGGTTGAGTACGGTTCCCTCAGGCTGGGCAGCGGTCTGGCCCTGTACGGCTTGGCCCGTCTGTGGCGACTGCCCAAGGTTTTGAGCATTGGACATCAACGGAAATAGCTGAAGGGAAACAACAATCAAGAGACTCACAAGTGCAAAGCGATACCGCGCGTCTCTCCAACTCAACGATTTCATATGCTCCTCGCGTGCGACCCCGGTGAGTAAATCTCCCACGTTGCAGGCGAGAACATATGGGCAATTCAGATTTCGGGCAAGTCAACAGGCGTATTTCGAATACGTTTTCAGGAGGAAGCTAGCCCGAGGAAATGGGGGAACGGAGACTAAGAGTTTCCGACAGTCCTCCTTGCACATTGGATTTTAAAGGCGGAGTTCGTACTGAGGTCATTTGCGAAGCGAGCGAGGGGGATCTTATGAGATGAACAAGTGTTTGAGTTTGGTGCATCTGCCTACGAACTCCCGGGGTGGAAGACGACCGAGCGCGAGGCTTTGTTGGGCGGCCGCAGAATTCTTAGTGAGATGAACAGATGTTTGGGTCTGGTGCATCTCACAAGCGCATCAGAATTCACTCAGGCGCTTAGGGGAACTCGATGGCGAGCGACCTTTCTTCTTCATCATTGTCTACTGCGCTGCTTGGCTGGTAGCCGATTGATTTAGCTCCTGCTGCAACTGGAGCAACTGGCGCAACTGGTCACCATTGGCCGAGTTCGAGGTCGTGGTGTTCCGTGGGCTTGTTTGCGTCGAAGGTTGATTGGACTTGGGTGTCTGTTCAAGAACAACATAAACGGGCGCCCCGGCCGAAACCGTCACCACGATCTGCTGGTTCACAGCCAATCGAGAAACCTCTTCGTCTCCGGTTTCGCCGATATTATTGCTGACGCGCTCTCGCATCAGATCGGACTCGCTCAGCGGCTGGTTCAAGCTGCCTTGTCCGACGAACATTGCGCCGGCTTGGCCGATTCCTGAGAGCGATCTGACCAGGGCGTTCTTTCCCGTGTTCTTGCCCGAAACCTTTCCCTTCAGCGGCCGTAAGTCCAAGTCTGTCGCGGCAGCCTCGATCGGAACGGAAGAGCCATCGGGCATTAACAGCGAATCAAACTGGAGGTCCACATACCCTGACCGGCTTGCATCCCTGATGTGGCCGACCGCCTTGGCTCCAGCCGGAACAATAATTTCTCCATCGCGCTCGTAGTTGTACTCGATCACCGCTAAAACTGGCGCCCGTACAGCCGTGCTTGCAGCCGATTCCAAGCGGGCCCGTAAGCGTGTGCCCGTGGCCAAACCCAAGCCGAGTTGCGGCACTGCGTCACTGAGGGTCTGAAAATCGGCGGGGCCGACCGAGACTTTTCGCACGTACATTAGCGAGGGCTTCTCCATGGCTTCGCGCTCTGCCTTACCCACGTCGGCAGTCTCAGCACTCGAGCCTGACTGGTAAGGCGGTGCTTGCCATGCCTGATCTCCAAAAGGTGGTATCGAACCCAGTGTCCCGGTTCCGTTCGTCTGTCGTGTCTGCGAGGCATTCGATGCCGAGCGCACTACAGTTCGCTGGAGGTCGCGTTCGTTCAGAAAACCTTGGTGGGCTTCTTTTGCGGTGGGGCGCTCGGAATCAGTGATGGGGAACATACTCTTGTCGTTGTTTTCGTTGCTGGTTTCCATGGCTGGCTCGTCGTTCGAGGTCGCAGCGCGATTTTTCGCCTTCTCTGGCCCACCTCGATGTGGCATGGAGATAGCAACAAAGATCAGAAGCGCCGTCACGATCGCTCCCGCGCCGATGATTACGAATCG
>JBKQKT010000270.1:0-3819 GCA_052147365.1 Candidatus Korobacteraceae bacterium
ACTCAGCCGGACATTGCATATGACGAGGAGGAGCGGTTCATCTCCCTCGGGTCGATCGGTCCCGGGTCAATCCTGTTCGTCGCACATGCGAATTATGAGGGCGCAGAAAAGGCGGAAGTGATCCGCATCATTTCGGCTCGTGCCGCAACATCTCGCGAAAGGAAAAGTTATGAGGAGGCTTACCAGAGAACAGCAACGCGAAATCGCCGCCATCGCCGCCAAACGAGACGAAGAGATTGATCTTTCGGAGATGCCGGAGGTCATCGACTGGAGCGGGGCCGAAGTGGGCAAGTTCTATCGTCCCCCGAAGAAGCCCGTCACCATGCGCCTGGACGCCGACGTGGTCGAATGGCTTAAGAGTTACGGGCCGGGTTATCAGACCAAGGCAAACATGCTTCTGCGCCACGCCATGCACAGTACCCAGGCGGCAAAGTCAGGGGGAAAACGGCGGAGGGCATAGGCGCTTCGCAGGTAAAAGTCTGGGCCGACAGTGCCCACCCTCTCGCCAAAAGCGGGCGAGAAGGGTGGGGCACCTCCCTCAGATTGACGGCTGCCTGTGGAAAAGGTGGGCCACCCGCCCGTTCGGAGATTATTAACAGTTCGTTAAAAGATTGATTTTGAAGGTGGTGCAGACTAGACTTTGCACCATCCGTAAAAGAGCACTGTGGGGTCAAACTTCGATTCATTCGGGGGCGGATATTCTTCACTCTTTGGGAGTGGAACCAACCCCTCGCAACTGTGCCCTTGCGAGGCCAACACGGCTGTACCTGCAAGGAGACATCGTATGGATTTTCGAGCGTGTATCGGAAAGCTGGCCCTGGGAGGACTTGCCGTCTCAAGCTTTTTAGCGGGCGGAAGTAGTTCCGCGCAGGTGGTCACGGGCACGTTGGGTGAGCCTAGCGCCACAACCACCATCAAGGGAAATCAAATCCCAGCGCCCCCCCCGCCGTTCGGCGGCGTGATCAAGGAAAGCGCGCAGGATTCCAAGACCTGGTGGCCGCCGCGCGTGGTGCCGCCCAAGGGCGCGCCCAACATCCTGCTCATCCTGACCGATGATCAGGGCTATGGCGTCCCCGGCACGTTTGGCGGCATCATCCCGACTCCGAACCTGGACCGCATCGCGAAGGCGGGACTGCGCTACATCGAATTCAACTCCACCGCACTGTGTTCGCCCACGCGGGCGGCGCTGATCACCGGCCGCAACCACCACCCGGTGGGCTTCGGTGTAATCACCGAGCTGTCCACGGGCTTCCCGGGCTATGACTCAATCATCGGTTCGGACAACGCCACCATCGGTGCGATCCTCAAAGGCAATGGCTATGCCACGTCGTGGTTCGGCAAGAACCACAATACGCCGGGCTTTGAATACAGCATCGCGGGTCCCTACGATCAATGGCCGTCGGGGATGGGCTTCGATTATTTCTACGGCTTCATGGGCGGCGAGACCGACCAGTGGACGCCGTATCTGTTCCAGGACCACACCCAGATTACGCCGTGGATTGGCAAGCCCGGCTACAACCTCACCACCGACATGGCGGACGAGGCGATCAGGTACTTGAAGCAGCTAAACGCCGCAGCGCCCGATCAGCCGTTTTTCCTTTATTACGCCACCGGCGGGAGCCATTCGCCGCACCAGCCGAAAAAGGAGTGGAGCGACAAGTTCAAGGGCAAGTTCGACATGGGATGGAATGCCATGCGCGAACAGATCTTCGCCAACCAGAAAAAGTTGGGTGTGATCCCCGCCGATGCCAAGCTGACGCCCTGGCCGGCTGACCTGCCGACTTGGGATTCGCTGACGCCCGACCAGAAGAAGGTATACGCCCGGCAAGCAGAAGTGTATGCGGGTTACACGGCCTATAGCGACTACGAGATCGGCCGCGTCATCCAGGCTGTCGAAGACATCGGCAAGCTCGACAACACCCTGATCATCTACATCGACGGCGATAACGGTACTAGCCCCGAAGGCACGCTGGTGGGCACGTCCAACCAGTGGAGGGCCTACAACGGCATCCTGGACGAACCTATCGGTGAGCAACTTAAGGTCTTGGACGCCTGGGGCTCGGATAAAACCTACCCGCACATGGCGGTGGCGTGGTCATGGGCCTTCGACACACCGTTCAAGTGGACCAAGCAGATCGCGTCGCATTTCGGCGGCACTCGGCAGGGCCTAGCCATCTCGTGGCCCGGTCACATCGACGATGTCGGTGGTATCCGCACCCAGTTCCACCACGTGATCGACATCGTGCCCACGATTTTGGAAGCGGCGGGAATCCCGGCGCCGGAGACGGTCAATGGCATTCAGCAGAAGCCGATCGAAGGGGTGAGCATGGCGTACACCTTTAAGAAGGCGAACGCCAATACGCCCTCGACCCGCAGCACCCAATACTTCGAAATGATCGCCAACCGCGGCATCTACCACGACGGCTGGTACGCCTGCACGACCCCGCCGCATGGGCCGTGGATCTTGAATGCTCCTCTGCCTCCCCCGGAAGATTACAAGTGGGAGCTGTACCACCTGAGCCAGGATTACTCGCAGTTCAACGACCTGGCGGCCACGATGCCTGACAAGCTGAAGGAGATGCAGGCGCTTTTCACGCAGGAGGCGAAGAAGTACAACGTCCTACCGCTGAACAACGATACGTTTGCGCGGGCGCTCGCACCACGGCCGAGCGCCACGGCGGGACAGACGGTCTTCACCTACTCGGGAGTGTTGCCCGGCATTCCAATTGGCAACGCACCGAACTACCTGGGCAAGTCGTACACGATTACCGCAGAGGTCACTGTGCCGGCCGGTGGTGGCGACGGGATGATCGTCACCAATGGCGGGCGTTTTGGCGGGATTGGGTTGTACCTGCTCAAAGGTAAGCCGGTGTTCGATTACAACATGCTCACCCTCGCTCAGTACCGCTGGGTAGGCCAGCAGCCGCTCACCGCGGGCAAGCACACGATCGTATTCGACTACACCTATGACGGCCCTGGCGTCGCCAAGGGCGGCACAGGTGTACTGAAGGTGGACGGCCAGGTCGTTGACACAGAGAAACAGCCAAACTCGATTGCTTTCCTGGAAGTGAGTGACGAGACCTTCGACGTCGGCGTGGACACTCGCACCGGAGTGAACGACAACGACTATCAGGTGCCATTCCCCTTCACTGGCAATATCGACAAGCTGACCTTCAAACTCGGGCCGTCGCAGCTTACCGCGGAGGACAACAAGAAGGCTGCAGAAGCAATCGCCTCAGCCAAGGACTAGACGGGCAGGTAAATCGAAGAAGCGCGCTCTCAGCCCCTCTGGCAGCGCCTATGCCTGGGGCGCCGGGCTGCTCCGTAGCGGCTATATCAATCCCCTGAAACTGCCCCAAGGCAATCTTGGAAGGCCGCACCGCCCGCCATCCGAAGTGGTTACCCTGCCCTCAAATTGTTACGAAAGTACAGTTACCTTACCTGTACCTTCGTAATCTTGACGGCCCGCCGTTCGAGAATAAGCTTGGGGTGGGGCATATTGTGTCCGCAACCGCCAAGCAGATCCCTCCGCTCGGGCTAAAGCCCTCGGTCGGGATGACAACACTGAGAAATTGCTGTTCGGCATATTCGCTATTTCTTCGCTTTTGTGGGTCTACCAGATGTATAATGCAGCGTCGGTAAAACATGTGCGCGCGGTCGTTTAGTGACAGTTCCAGAAAAGCAGGTCCCCTTCGGCAAGGTCTGTCGAAGAACATGGATGATACCGGTTACAAGCAAACAGCAGGTCCCTCGACTCGCGGCCGCCCGCCCCGAAGCGGGGCGGGGGAAGGACGGCGGGCGCTCGCTCGGGATGACAAT
>JBKQKT010000271.1:0-6445 GCA_052147365.1 Candidatus Korobacteraceae bacterium
TTCCCTTTGCCATGGAGAGCGGAATAAAGGGCGGCCAGGAGAAGGAGAAAATCACCGTCTCCAAGATTGAGCTGAATGTGCCTGTCGATGATGCCATATTCAAGATGCCGGTGGCTCCTGCTGCCAAGCCGGACGAGCCGAAGAAATAGCCTTCACAACTAGTTCGTCTTCCGGGAACTGGCGCATGAGTTCCTGGTTGCTGTTGTTGTGCGCTCCAGAATTGTTGTGCCAGGTTTGGCGGTCCTTTGCCGGCCGCAACTTTCGTTCGAGGCATATCATGCAAAATCGTTTGCGTCTCTGCGCGTTTGCGCTCCTTCTTGCATCTCTCTCCGTTTTCGCGGTGTCGCAGGAAGTCACGGTTGATTCCGACACCTTCAGTGGAATCGCGGCGCGCCCCATCGGTCCGGCAGCGATGGGTGGGCGCATCGCTGACATTACCGCCGTTCAGCAGGGGCAGCGCCTTACCATCTATATCGGTTCAGCTGGCGGTGGCGTGTGGAAGTCCTCCGATGGCGGCACCACCTTCAGGCCCGTCTTTGACAAGCAGCCTACGCAATCCATCGGCTCCATTGCGATTGATCCGTCGAATCCGCAAACCGTCTGGGTCGGTACCGGTGAATCATGGGTACGCAACAGCGTTTCCGTGGGAACCGGTATCTACCGCTCGCGCGACGGTGGTGATAGCTGGGAGAACCTCGGGCTGAACGATTCTGAGCACCTGAGCCGCATCGTCATTCACCCGAAAGACAGCAACACGGTTTACGCCTGCGCTCTCGGGCATCTGTGGAACGCCAACCAGGAGCGTGGCGTCTTCAAAACCACCGACGGGGGCAAGAGCTGGAAAAAGGTCCTGTATCGCGATGAGAACACCGGTTGTGCGGAGATGGTGATGGATCCGCAGGATCCGAATGTGCTCTATGCCGCAATGTGGGATGTGCGGCGGCAGCCGTTCAACTTCCGCTCCGGGGGCCCGGGAAGCGGGCTGTTCAAGAGCACCGATGGCGGCGCGACCTGGCACGAACTCCGAAAAGGTCTGCCGCAAGGTGACCTGGGGCGGATTGGACTCTCGATCCCAGCGGCCAAGAACACCCGTGTCTATGCCGTCGTAGAGGCCAAGAACCACACCGCGTTGTATAGCTCTGATGACGCCGGCGAGAGTTGGACCGAGGTCAACAGCTCGTTCAACATCGGGGCACGGCCGTTTTACTTCGCCCGCCTTATCGCTGATCCCAACAATCCGGACCGGGTTTACAAGCCGGGATTTGTTCTTACGGTCAGCGAGGATGGAGGAAAGACTTTCAGCGCAGCCTTCTCGCCAAGCGAGGGCTTTGGCGGGCGCGTACACAGCGACCATCACGCGCTGTGGATCAATCCCGCCAACTCTGAGCAATTACTCGACGGCACCGATGGCGGCGTGTACCAGTCGCTCGATCGCGCCTCGCATTGGCGATTCCTCTCCATCCTGCCGGTCTCGCAGTTCTATCACGTCAGCTTTGACATGGCCGATCCCTACAACGTATATGGAGGACTGCAGGATAACGGCACCTGGATGGCCCCGTCGCGAGCGGTGGACGGCATCGCTAATCGCCACTGGCGCAACATCGATTTTGGCGACGGCTTCTGGGTGTTCTCGGATCCCGCGGATCCCGATTACGCCTATGTCGAGTACCAGGGCGGCAAGATTGCGCGCTTCCGCAAGTCCACTGGGGAATCCAAGGAGATCAAGCCCCTGCCGCGTGCGAATGAGCCGGAGTTTCGCTTCAATTGGAATGCGCCGATTCAGCCCAGTCCCAACTCTTCCGGAACGATCTATCTGGGCGGTCAGTTCCTGTTTCGCTCCCGCGATCACGGCGAGTCGTGGGACCGCATCTCACCGGATCTCACAACCAACGATCCGGCGAAACAGCACCAGGAGAATTCCGGCGGCCTGACCATCGACAACTCGGACGCCGAAAAGTACGAGACCATCTTCACCGTCTCGGAGTCCCCGAAGAACGGCGGCTTGATTTGGGTGGGCACCGACGACGGCAATGTCCAGCTCACGCGCGACGGCGGCAAACACTGGACCAATGTCGTCAAGAACATTCCCGGGCTGCCGCCGAACACCTGGGTCTCGACAATCGAGGCCAGCCATCATGATCCGGCGGTGGCTTACGCCACATTCGACGGCCACGCCACCGGCGACATGAAGACGTACGTTTACAAGACCACGGACTATGGCAAGACCTGGACGTCACTTTCCACGCCTGAATTGAAGGGGTACGCGCACGTCGTTCGCGAAGATCTTGTCAATCCGAGTCTGCTGTTTGTTGGCACGGAATTTGGACTGTTTGTTTCCATCGACGGCGGAGCGAATTGGGCACAGTTCACCGGAAGGCTGCCGAATGTGGCGGTGCGCGACATCGCCATTCATCCGCGCGAATCCGATTTGCTTATCGCCACTCACGGACGCGGGATCTTCATCGTTGACGATCTCACTGCACTGCGTGCCTTGACCCCGGAGATCATGGCCCAGGACGCGGCGTTCCTGCCTTCACGCCCGGCAACGCTTACTCTTCCTGCAGACGAACAACGCTTCGACGGCGACTCAGAGTTTGTCGGCCCCTCGCTGCCGGAAGCGGCGCCCATTGTGTATTACCAGAAGAAGCGCCATATCTTCGGAGACCTGAGAATCGAGATTTATGACCCGCAGGGCAAGCTGGTCAGCACTATTCAGGGCGACAAGCGTCGTGGTTTAAATCGCGTTCAATGGCCAGAGCGCGCCAAACCGCCCAAGGTTCCACCGGCTGCGGGGCTGGTTGAGAACGAGTTCGCGTTCCTGGGCCCGCAAGTCCAGGAGGGCACCTACACGGTGAAGCTGATCAAGGGGAAAGAGACGTACAGTACCACGATGTTGTTGGTACCCGATCCGCGCAGTAAGAGCACAGCGGCAGACCGTGCCTTGCAGCACAAAACAGTCGTCCAGCTCTATGACATGCTGGGACACTTGACCTACATCGTGGACGCCACCGTTGACCTCCGCGATCAGGCCCGTCAGCGCGCCAGCAGCACGTCCGATAGCCAACTCAAGGCACAACTTCAAAAGCTCGCCGAGACGCTGGAGGAATTTCGTTCCACGCTGGTATCGACGAAAGAAGGCGGCATGATTACCGGCGAACACAAGCTGCGCGAAAACCTGGGAGAACTGTACGGCGGCGTCAATGGTTACTCGGGCCGTCCGACCCAGTCGCAGATTGACCGAACCGATGTCCTCGACAAGCAGCTCGAGGATGCAGCCTCAAAGTTCCAGACGCTGAGCTCGAGCCCGGTGGCGGCCCTGAACTCACAGCTCCAGAACGCCAAGGTCCCAGCCTTGACGGTTCTGTCACAGGAGGAGTGGAACAAGAAATAATAAACGGATCTTGAATCCAGAAGAGCTCAATGTTTGTCCTTGTTTTCCTTGGGCTGGATCGAAACCAGCTCCACCTCAAAAATGAGCGTAGTGTTAGGGGCGATCTCGGAACCGGCACCGCGCGCTCCATAGGCGAGGTCTGGAGGAATAAAGAGTTGCCACTTCGATCCGACCGGCATGAGCTGAAGAGCCTCTGTCCAGCCCTTTATGACTCCATTCACGGGGAAGGTTGTTGGTTCGCCGCGCTTATACGAACTGTCAAATTCGGTGCCGTTGATGAGCGTACCGCGGTAGTTGCAGGCAACCGTGTCAGTCGCTGAAGGCTTCGGCCCTGTGCCTTCCTTCAAGATTTTGTACTGAAGTCCGCTGGGCAGAGTCACAATACCCGGTTTCGCTTTGTTGGCGGCAAGGAAGGCTTCGCCTTCCTTCTGGTTCTCTGCTCCGGCCTGCTGCATCTTCTCTTCCTGCTTCTTGCGCGCCTCGGTTTGCAGCTCCATTAACACTGCTTGTGCTTCCTGTTCGGTCAGAAGCGTTTTGCCGTCCGTCAGGCTTGCTTGCAGGCCCTGCATCAGGATTGCAGGGTCAACGTCGACGGACTGTCGATGCAGGTTCCGGCCGATATTCATACCGATGGCATAGCTGACTTTGTCCTTTTGCGTTTTAAGAACGGAATTGCCAGAGCTTTGTTGCGCGGGTGCCTGAGCAGTCGTTGCGGGCGCCTTTTGAGTGCTGGCCGAGGAAGATTGTTGAGGGTTCGTCGCCGGAGTTCCCTGCTGGGCAAGGGCGCTTCCAAGAAACATCATTGCAACTGCGAGTGGTGTTACGGCTGTCCTGCATTTTCTTGCCATACATGCATTGTCACATTGGTGTGAGGTCTGCGCAAACCACCACACCTGAGCTTGACAAACGTCGAGGCTAGAAAGAACTCTCGAGATTCCGCTGCAACCCAAACATCGGAGCAGTGGATAGTGGACTTCTCTCCACTATCCACTACTCAATTCACCTCACTGATGAAGCACGAGACTCGAGATCGGCGGCACATACGCTAAGAGGTAAACGTAAATCCCGACCAGGCAGGCCAAGGCGAGACTGTGGAAGAAGACGTAGCGCAGGATGTCTCCTTCATGCCCGTACCAGTTGGTCGCAGTACTGGCGACGACAATGCTCTGGGCGTCGATCATCTTGCCCATGACACCGCCGGTGCTGTTCGCCGCCGCCATCAAGACGGGCGAAACTCCGACCTGTTGCGCCGAAATCTTCTGCAGGCTGCCGAAGAGCACATTGGACGAGGTATCTGAACCGGTGAGCGCGACACCCAGCCAGCCGAGGAGCGTCCCAAAGAACGGATACAGGTGACCAGTTCGAGCGAAAGCAAGGCCCATCGTAGCGTCCAGACCTGAGTATCGGGTCATGAACCCGATGGCCAGCATAGCTGCGATGGTAAGCAAGGAAAAGCGGACCTTGAAGATGGTTTGCAGATAGACCTTGAAGATTCTCGGGATGCTGAAGCCCATCACCAGGCCGGACAAGAGCCCCGAAAGGAGAATGCTGGTGCCGGTGGCGCTCAGCCAGTTCAGACGGTAAACGGCGCCTTCCTTGGTCGGCTTGGCGACCACGGGAGGCATGCGCATAGACAGTTTGTCGATACCGGTTACCGGGAACTGCGGAGCGGTGATCTTGCTGGGCGGCGTGCTCCAGCTTGCCATCGAGGTGAAGACTTTTTCCGGTGTGTCCATCATGCGCTTGCCAGTCGGGGTGCCCCAGCAGAAGACGATGACGCTGAGAATGATCCACGGCACCCAGGCGCGCACTACTTCGCCTGTAGTGTAGCCGTGTACTGCGCGGTGCTCGGTTTTGGCCTCTTCGCCCTTGAAGGTCCAGACGCGTTTGGGATGCCAGATCATCAGAAAGCCGATAAGGCATGCCATCGAGACCAGGGCCGCGCCCACATCCACCAGCCAGGGGCCATGATGGTTGGAGATCCAATACTGTGTGGTCGCGAAGGAAGCGCCCGCTACCAGAATGGCAGGCCAGATTTCCAGCATTTCGGAAAAGCCCACGAAGGCCCAGATCAACCAGAACGGCACGATAAGGGAGAACACCGGCAGGATGCGTCCCGCCATGGCTCCCAACGTAAACTCGCTGAAACCGGTAACTCCGGCCAGCGCGATAATCGGAGTTCCCAGCGCGCCGTAGGCGACCGGCGCAGTATTGGCGATGAGCGACAGTCCGGAAGCCTGAAGCGGCAGGAAGCCCAGGCCAATGAGCATTGCGGCGGTCACCGCCACGGGAGTACCGAAGCCGGCGGCGCCTTCAAAGAACGCCCCGAAGCTAAAGGCGATCAGCAGCAATTGCAGGCGACGGTCCTGGGTTATGCCCGTCAAGCTTTGCTTCATCACTTCAAACTGACCAGCCTCCACCGTAAGCTGGTACATGAAGATGACGTTCAGCACGATCCAGCCGATGGGGAAGAGGCCATATCCCGCGCCGAGCACCGCGGTTGCGGCCGCCATGCGCGCGGGCATGTGGAAGGCAAAGATGGCAATGACCAGAGATGAGGTCAAGCCAAGCAACGCCGCGTAGTGCGCCTTCATATGAAGGGCCAGCGCTCCCAGCAGCACGATCACCGGCACAGACGCGACCAGGGTGGAGAGCCACCAGAGCCCAGTGGGATCGTATCCCTGAGACCACGGTTGAGGGAGAGGAGGAATCTTGAGGATGAAGATGACAACAATGATCGTGACGACGGTGAGAATTACGGGAAGAAGCAGATTCTCCTTCGGCGGAACCGTGTTCTTGACAGGAGTGGTCGCTGTGCTCATGAGTTAATCACCCATCTCTGCCGGAAATTCGGCAGGCACTTTCTTGGAGTTTTTGATTACATAGAACCACGCTCGCCAGCCGCGTGGGGCGCCAGAAAAACAACGGCTGGAAGATGATACACGCTGCTGCAAAAACCAATGTCGTCCCCGATTCGAAGGGCGCGTTCCCCATCTATCCCGGTGACACCAGGCGTAACCTGACGGGATCAGGGTTAAAGGCGCTAGCCTGAAC
>JBKQKT010000272.1:0-3985 GCA_052147365.1 Candidatus Korobacteraceae bacterium
GACCACCCGGCGCGCTTCGATGGCCGAGGAAATCACACCGCCGGGATCGACACGCTCCAGACGTAACCCCTCCCAGTCACCGGCGAAACCCTGGAAGTACCACCATGGAATTCCATTCTGCGTGCTCACCACTGTGGTACCTGGCAGTAATACCGGCCTCAAGAGGGGCGCAAGTTGCGGCAGGCCGTGTGCTTTGACCCCAAGAAAGACAACATCCACCGGTCCCGCTTCTTCGAGGGAACCGACGATTGTGGGCCGCGCCACGAAATCTCCCTCGGTAGTTCTCACCTGCACACCGTGCTCCTGCATGGCGCGAAGATGCGGCCCTCGCGCGAAGAGCGTGACATCGAACCCGGCCTGCGCCATACGTGCTCCGATGTAGGCTCCGATTGCTCCCGCCCCCGCTATCAGATACCTCATCGTTGGTCATCCACGAGTGCAGCGGCGACTGCGCGGCGCCGGATTTTTCCGGTCGCAGTGGTTGGGATACTCTTCACCAGATAGATCTTCTTTGGACATTTGTACTCTGCTAACGACGCGCGGCAGTGCTTGATTAGTACCGACTCAGTGGCGCCATGCGGTTCATGCAAGACCACGGCCGCAGCCACTTCTTCGCCCAGTGTGGGATGCGCATAGCCAAACGTGACCGCGGCCGCGACCGCGGGATGCGTCAGCAACACCTCATCAACTTCATGAGGAGCGACATTCTCGCCCCCGCGGATGATGATGTCCTTGATCCGGCCGGTCAAGTGCAAATAGCAGTCTGCGTCAAGGAATCCTTCGTCGCCGGTGCGAAACCATCCATTCACAAAGGCGCGCGTGTTGGCGTCGGGATTGTTTTCATATCCACGAAACACGTTGGCTCCCTGAATGGCAACTTCACCCCGATGGTTAGTGCCGAGGTGATTGCCCTCCTTGTCCATAATGCTGATGCGCAGCCCGGCGCCCACTCCGACAGAACCTGCTTTGCGATGCCGCGGGGGGAGGGGATTCGAGGTCATCTGGTGGGCGGCTTCGGTCATTCCGTAGGCTTCAACGAAGGGCACGCCAAAGAGTCCTTCGATCTTGTGGATTAGCTCTGACGACAGGGGCGCGCTGCAGGAACGGATGAAGCGCAGAGACGCAGCTTCTGCCGGTTTGTGGTGGGCCCGCGCCAGCAGGAGCTGATGCATTGTGGGCACTCCTGAATACCACGTCACGCGATGTTCCCTCACCGTCCGCCAGAAAGAAAGCGCGTTGAAGTTGGTAGGAACAACGACTGTCCCCCCGGAAAGCAGAGTTGCCATGGTTGAGCCAATCAACCCGTGCACGTGGAACAGCGGCATGATGCACAGCGAAACGTCTTCTTGAGTGAGGGCATAGGTGTTGGCGATATTCGCTGATGACACCGCAAGGTTGAAGTGCCGCAAGGGTACCCGCTTGGGCCGTCCGGTGCTTCCGCTGGTGTGTAGGATCAGGGCAATGTCGTCGGCTGTGGGTTCGGCCGCCGGAATTGCCGCGGGAACACCCGCCAGGTGAACGTTGCCCTGGTCGGTCATCTCTACCGAGAAAACCGGGATCTTGCGGTCGGCGGCTGCGCTGCGCGCGAATTCCGCGCCGACAGGGGGGCAGAGCAAAATACGGGCATCGGTGTCACCAAGGAAGAAAAGGAACTCCTCATAAGGATATGCCGGGTTCAAAGGGGCTGCTGTTCCCGCGATGGAGGCAGCTAGAAAGCTCACAATGGCAGGCAAGCCATTCGGCAAGGCTATCGCCACAGCATCACCGCGGTGAATGCCGGCGGCAGCTAATGCGCTCGCCATGGCCAGCACCTGCTGCCGCAGAGAATCGTAGGTGACACGTATTCCGATCTCAGGAACGATAACGGCAGTATGACTGTCCGCGAAATGCAAAACGTCAAGGAGTGTGTCTACCGATTTCAGGGTCATTACTCGTCCCTCGGTGCCGGTCGACGAACGTACGACCGACTTCGTCCGTTGTCTGTGAAATGGGGCCGTATTCTTCGGACCTCTCATCCCACACACAGCGAAGAATCTGATGAATTATAAAGGGATGCATATTGTTCTCAGTGGCCAATAGGCCAGGACGCTCACGTGGAGACCTTTCCGCAAGCGACTCGGACCGGTTGGCGAAAAGAGAAAGATCGAAGCTCAAACTAAAGCTAACCACCTTGAGGGCGAATTCCAATGACCGGTATCACGGTTGGGTGTGATGGGAGGGCAAGAATCGGGTGATGTGGATGGCAAGTTCTTAGCGCGAAATGGCTTCACAGTACTTAGTGGACTGCGCGCCGGCTGCCATTTTAATCGGAATTCTCTTTTAATAGAGGATGCGCACGCCAGATACCGGGCGTTGCGGCGCAGCGTCGCCTTCGAGGTGGCCCGCCAGGGGAGCCGGACCAGTAGGGCTTGGGCCTTACCATCAGGACCATCCTTTTAACGGATTCCCCAGGAATTGCTTAAGTGCATTGATACATCCCTGAGGTACGGGGACAACGGTGAAGCCGAGCGTGGTCGGCGCCAGGTTGGCGTTGTCCCAGCCGATAGGCGTCGCCGCGGTAACCGAGGGCCACCCACTGGAGGCGGGGGAGAACAGGCTGACGCCGTTGTTAGTGCCAACGGCCAAATAAGGCTGGCCTGCGAGGAATTTGAGGGCGCCGACGCCTGACGCCCCAATGCCGCCGACGCCGGCCCCAGGGGCGAGCGATTCCGTGGTGCTGACCGGCACGCCGAGAGTGATCCCGCCCAGCCACACAAGGGGGGAAGTTATCTGTCCAACGGCGGTCTGGTTTCCCAGAATCGCAATTGAGAGACCGGGGGGATTTAAGCCCGTAGTAGACGCGGCTTGGTATGACGCGTTCCCCCCGGAGATGCTGAACACGAAGATGTTGTCGCTGCCGCTATCGGCAAACACCGCTGTCGAGCCGTCGAAATCGCAGGTGCCTGGCACGAAGGGGTTGCCGATGCCCGCGCTGATGGGCGATGGGTAGAAGGCCGTCGCCATGGTACCGATGTTCAGCACGCCGAAGCCGCCCGGCCCGCAGACGATTGCCGTTGGGCCCTTGAGCACGACCGCCGAGATGCTCCCGTAATTGGGATTCGTCGCCGGCGTCGTGTATTGCGGACTGCTGATGGTGCTGATGTCGATCAGGACGAGACTCGATCCGTTCAACTCACCGACCAGCAGGTTGTTGCCGTCGAGCGAGAGGGCGCCGATGGCGCTGATGGTGCTTGGGACGGTGCCTTGGAGCTGCGGCGCCGCGGGATTGCTGAGGTCGTAGATCGCGACCTGTCCGCTTCCGTAGCTGCCGACAGCGGCGAGCGTGCCGGAACAGTCGACGACGCAGCCCGTGAAGTTTGTGGGTACCACGGCAATGCTGGGTGCTGGGGGGGCCAAAAAGCTGCTGACGGCGAAATTGGGGTCGGTGGTGTTGCCGGTAACGACGACGGGGAAAGACATGACCTACCTCCGATTTGAGCGTGGGCGCGGCGTGTCCATTGCCCGATCTACACGATTAGCCGGAATTTCCTTTTTGGCCTCAAGCACGGCATCATAGTACACCCGTCTCGCTCTTCGCGACATTTTTAACGTTCGCAGTACTACGGTCGGCTGCTGATAAAGAGCCGATGTTAGGATACTGCCGAAGGTGAACCACCCTATGCCGCATAGTGAAGCCGAAGTCTTGGCCCGTGAATTGCTGTCCGCGTATGAGACGGGCAAGATGGTGTCCACGCTTCCCTCAGCGCGCCACAGTTTCGATCTCAACGCGGCTTATGAAGTGGAGGCGGCACTCAAGCGGTTACGGGAAGCCGGCGGGGCCAGGTCTGTGGGCCGCAAAGTTGGTTATGCCAATAAAGCCATGTGGCGTTTGCTCAAGCTTGAAACTCTGGTTTGGGCCCACATGTATGACGATACTGTGCACCACAGCGACAGCAACTCCGCCACAGTCACCCTACCGCATCGCCATTCGCTCAAGATCGAGCCC
>JBKQKT010000273.1:0-14599 GCA_052147365.1 Candidatus Korobacteraceae bacterium
TTGAGTCTCAGGAGTCTTGCATTCATCCTGGCGTCTGCGATACGGCGCGCGCGCGCCCTGTCCTGCGCTGCTCTCCAGCGCTCTCCCGACAGAATTAGCGGGAGGAAAATGGCTGCAAAAAGGGCAAAAAAAAGGGCTACAAATATGGCTACAAATCGGGCGGCTTCCATATCAGTCTCCTACGAAACAGTCTACACCTTCTGGAATCAACGCAGATTTAGGACACTCCAAAAATTCAAACTGATACGGTACCTACTCGTCCTGTGTCGTTAGCACATGAGCGCCAAGGGTTCACAACTCTTTGACAAACCTGTGACACGACAAGAGCACGCCTGACCTAGCATTCAACACGTGCATTCCGCACTACGCGGCATTCCTGAACCTTATCCGATGGAGAAAACGAAAATGCGCTACACAAGTGACGTACCGGCCATCTCGCGATTTTGTGCCATTTCCAGGCGCGTATGGTTGTGCCTGGGTCTGTTGATTCTTTGCAGCATCGCAGCGTTGGCGCAGACCAACGAATTCCAACCCAATTCTCCGGCTGGACCAAGCGGGATTCTCGTACACAGCCTGTTTGGTGGACAAATCTTTGGGTTTGACGTCGATCAGAATGGTACCGAGGGCTTGCTGGCCGAAGCTAAGTCGCTTGCCAACGGGAATGTGCTGGCCGCCGTCGAAACGTTTGACCAGGCGACCGGCAATATCCTCAACGTGGTTGAGCTAACGCAACCAACCCACTCGCAGGATGATTTCATCACCTTGGGCGTGGTCGGCAACAGTGTCGGGCTTGTAGAACACGAGAATGTGCAACGAGGTTTTGTTACCAGCCGCACCTTTAATACCCTGAACCCTCTCAGCAACAACCGCCTTACCGGCAACTGGACGCCGCCGATTGGACCGGAGCACATCATTATGCCGGCCGGAGTGAGCCGTAGCCAGGGAGTGCCGAACGTCGCCGTGTTCGCCTACGACAACAGCGACAACTTCATGCCGTGGGTCTTCAGCTCGAATGTCGCCGCCAATACGTTCGGTCCGGTCGTCATCATCACTGACTCCAATAACTTCGGCAGCGTACCTCCGCCTATGGCGTACGACAGCGTGACCAATCAGGCGGTACTCGGCGGAGGGACCGGAGCGTTCGGCAGGCGGCCCGTCATCGGCGTGGTTGATCGTACTGCGCGCACGTTTACCGAGTTTGAGGGGATCGGCTTCGGGTTTGTCAACGGAATTGCCATCGATTCCGCCGACGGCATTTTCTGTACCGATACCGAGGATGACGCCAGCGTGGAGTTTTACAACCTCAGCACAGAGACTGGATTCACTGTGGTGTTGCCGGGATCAGGCGGACAGCAGTTTTACAGCGGCGCCGACGTCGAGTTCGACCCAATCAATAAGCTGTTCCTGATCGCTCAGCCCAATTCAAGTTCGGCGCCCAGCGGCAGCACAATCTACGCTTATGACATACATGGGAAATTGCAGGAGGTAATTAACGGATTCAGCTTCTCTGTTTCCAATGTGGTTCCTGTGCACATTGCATTGCACCCGAGCCTTCGGTCCGGGTACGTGGACGGACCTGACGCTGGTGTGACGGAGATTCAGAATTTTACGTACTGACTAGCGCCAGGCTCACAAAATCAGGAGTAATATCCGGAGCAATGGCTCCTGTCGATCTGCAGCCGCCGCGGGTCAAGACGACCCGCTCCTTTGGCTGGCTTGCCGGCATTCTCACCGGCGTACTGGTGGCGTTGCTCTTAATTGCCACCGCATTATGGGCGTTCGCCGGATTCGGCCTCTTCGAATTCGCCCGCATGCTGCGTGGCGGACAAGTTCACATCAGCGTGGACCAACCCACAGTCATTCGGCAGATCCGGGAGCTGCAACGCCTGGAGACAGTTAGCTACACGATGGACAAAATTATCAGCGGCGAGCGCGAAAATCCGGTCCTGCCGAGATTCCTGGCCGGCGATCGTCTGCTGCTGGTGGTACACGGCGAGGTCATCGCCGGGGTGGATCTGTCGAAACTTCAGCCCAGCGACGTAGTGGTTAACGGGCGGAGTGTTTCGATTCACCTGCCGCAGGCTGAAGTCTTCACCGTTCGCCTCGACAATGCTAGGACCCGGGTCTATTCGCGCGACACCGGATTGTTCTCCACGCCCGATCCGAATCTGGAGGGCGAGGTACGGCAGGAAGGTGAGCGCCAACTTCAGGCAGGTGCACTACAGGACGGTATCCTGAAGACGGCCGACAAAAATGCGCGCCAGACGCTAACCTCAATGCTGACTGGCCTTGGATTCGGGAATGTAGAGATTCGCTAAGAGTTTCTGTGGCCCAATGTGCCGCGGCCCGTTACAACAATTCCCCAGTCTATGCACCATCCCAGGATTGCACCCGGTCACACTTTCTAGATCATTACGACGACTCGTCCGGACGCTGCCGGATGTTCGACGAATTCGTGCGCTTTTGCGATGTCGTTCAGCGGGAAGCGTTCAGCAATGGGAAGGCCCGGCCAACCCGCCTCCAGGGCGCGGTTGATGGCGCGGCCGGCTTCCATCTTCGCCTCAGCCGGAATGTCGTCGCTGCCAATGAAGGAGAGTTTCGCGTTCACGAAGACGAGTTGCCAGACCGGAATCTCCACCATTGGAGCGTTTGTGGCGTAGGTCGCAATCGAGCCACCTTGCGCCAGGAGCTCAACGTCAGCCTTGATGTTAGCGCCGAATGCCACTTCGACGATGTGATCGATGCCGTTGGGCGCCTCGGCGCGAACGCGCTCCGCGAACGAGTCGCCGGTGAGAACGACTGCATCCGCACCCGCACGCGACGCGATTTGCCTGTCGCTCTCCGAGCGGCAACTGGCAATCACTCGTGCGCCCGCCTGATGTGCGAGTTGAACCGCGCAAGCTCCGACCGCACCTGCGCCGCCTTGCACCAACACGGTGCGTCCTTCCACCGGACCGGCCACGAAAACCGCGCGATGAGCAGTTATGCCGGGAATACCGAGACAGGCGCCCTGCTCCATGGGAACGGATTCCGGAAGCGGCACAACCTGTTGCGATGGGACTACGGTATATTCGGCGGCGGTGCCGAACGGGCGGTACGACTGCGCCCCATAACACCATACCCGCCGGCCGATCCACTCCTTCGATACGCCATCGCCCACTGCATCGATGACTCCGGCGCCGTCGCTATGCGGGATGACGCACGGATAGGGCATGCCGAGCCCGAAGGCGTCTTCACGCTTCTTGACATCGCCGGGATTAACCCCGGAGGCGGCGACCCGAATCCGAACTTCCCCTGCGACGGGCTGCGGCTCCTCCATCTCACCGACCGTCAGGACGTCACGCGCAGGGCCCTGCTTTTCATACCATGCGGCTCTCATGACCTAAAGTTTCTCACGAATGGAGTCGAGGCCGGTGCTGACCCGGCAGTCTCACTAATAACGTTGCACTTTCAGCGAACACGTCGGGATAGCTGCTTTGTCAATATCATCTTTCCGCTTGGTGATCTGCTTGTACCAGTTCAAGAGAGGCTTCATCGCGGGCGTCTGATATAAGCTTGGCAGTCCGCTTCGTCCGGGTACTTCGTGGTATGCTCCCGACGAACTAGCGAACCGGAGCAACTGGGAGTGGTTGCCGCGGCTGATTAGAAACCACCATAGATCGCCTCCCGACACTGCTCGATTGGTTGGGCTAGGTGTGGTCAGCGACTCGAGAGCCGAATCATCAAGCAGCCCAGTAAGCTGCTTCATCTCTTCCTCAGTCAATTTGCCGAGATGAACTTGAGGATGATCCGGTGGGCCCAAATCAATCGGCGTATGCTCGAATCGGTACGAGCCGTCGCTCTTAACCTCCACGCAATCGGTATCCTCCTTGGTTGACGAATCGCCCACATCCGCTGGATCAGCAATAACTGATCCTGCGCATAAGAGACTCCAGGCAAAAGCAGCGTCAACACAAGCGCGGCAGCGAATCGCATGTCGAGGTCATCCTTTTTCGCCATAGCTGCAACGAGTAGCGTCTTTCATAGGATATTACTGTTCGAATGAGGCCACGCACCGACAGCTTAACGAAAAATCGTCATTACACAAGTGATCTGGCGCCCGCAGAAGTAACTCGCCCGTCATCTCGATGGTTCTTCCAGCGCTTCGACGATGGCGTCGTGCAGCAGCGGCCGCACCTGCCGGATGGCCTGAGACGCGCGGTCCGGCCAGGTACGGTTTGTGAGCAGCGTCACCGAAAGTTGCCGGCCAGGATCAATCCAGAGCGAAGTGCCAGTGAAGCCGAGATGGCCGAAGGATGCCTGCGAGAACCGCGAACCTGCGGAGGAGTCGGGCGGTGAGGGCGTGTCCCAACCGAGCGCGCGCGATGTGCCGCTGGGTGTCTCTGGGCGGCGAGTGAACAGCTTGACTGTGGCGGACTGGAAGAGTGGAGCGCCGCCGCGCAACATACATTCGGCGAAGCGGGCCACATCGGTAGCCGGAGCAAAGACTCCGGCGTGTCCCGCCACACCGTTCATCACATAGGCGTTCTCGTCGTTGACTTCGCCCTGGATGACTCGCTTGCGAAAGGTGCGGTCGTCCTCCGTGGGCGGAATATCGGTCTTCCATTCATTCGGTGGGTTGAAGCGAGTGCGCGTCATGCCCAATGGGGTAAAGATTTCCTGCCGCGCATACAGGTCTAGTGGCAAGTCAGCCTGGAGCGCGAGCACCTCGCCGAGCAGGATGAATCCTATGTCGCTGTACTCGGTGCGCGTACCCGGCGTGGCAACCAGACGGGTGGTGAGCGCTGCACGGACCAGTTCTTCGCGAGACTGCGCGAACTGAAACAGCTTTTCGTAAGCCGGCAGGCCGTTGGAATGCGAGAGCAACATGCGAATCGTTACCGTTTCGCGCGCGGTCTGCTGATGACGTGGCACGAGCGATACAAATTCAGGCAGGAACTTCGCCAGCGGGGCATCCAGCGGCAGTTGACGCCGTTCGTGAAGCAGCATCGCAACTGCGGTCGTCGCCACGACCTTGGTGACCGACGCCAGATCGAAGATGGTTTCGGCTTGGATCTGCGGCGCACCTTCGTCGTAGGTGAAGCGGCCAAATCCCTGCGACGCGACCAGCGCTCCGCGATGGGTGACCGCCAGCGCTGCGCTGGGGAAGGCGTGGCGCTCGATGGCTTCGCGAATGATGGCGAAGGCCCGTGCAAACTGTCTCTCCTGATCTGCAAACGCAGGACGAAGCGCAGCGAGCGGTTGTGATGCTTGCTTCAGAGCAACCTCACAGATGTGCCGGATGCTAGCGCCACTTATAATAGCTTGCTCGTCAAAACTCGGCATGGTCGTCGAATTAGAAAGGGTCCGCATCCATTGAGTCTTCGTCCTCGCGGGGCATTCATCGCCCTGCTTCCACTTCTTTCATTGCTATTTGCTTTTGCACCGGCCGCGGCGCAAAGCCCCCCGGCCGCCGCCGCCGCGGCCACATCCACCACCGCAAATCCAGCCAGCTTCGCGCCGCTCGACGCGCTGCTGAAAAGCGCCGTGGAGAAGGGAAATGCGCCGGGAGCGGTGCTGCTGGTTGGCCACAACGGAGCGGTGGTTTATCGCAAAGCCTATGGAAACCGCGCGCTCGAGCCTTCGAAGGAGGCGATGACGCCCGACACCGTATTCGACGTGGCGTCGCTTACTAAAGTGCTGGCGACTACCACGAGCGTGATGCGCATGGTGCAGCTCGGGCAAGTGAAGCTCAACGATCCAGTCGCGAAGTACATTCCTGAGTTCGGGCGCAACGGCAAGGGCGATGTGACGGTCCGCCAACTCATGACGCACTATTCCGGCCTGCGTGCTGACCTTGACTTGAAGCCAAATTGGCGCGGAGCGGAGGAAGCCTACTCGCGCGCCAATGCCGAAAAGCTGATTAGTCCGCCGGGCTCGGTTTTTTTGTACAGCGATATCAACTTCATCGTGCTGGGCGAACTGGTACAGCGGGTGAGCGGAATGCCGCTGAATCAGTATGCGCAAACCTATGTTTTTGGGCCCCTCGGTATGACGATGACGACCTTCAACCCACCCGAGACGTGGACTCCGCGCATCGCTCCCACCGAGCATGATGAGCGTACTGGCTCCATGCTGCGCGGCACGGTACACGATCCGACGGCGCGGGCGATGGGTGGAGTCGCCGGCCACGCGGGCGTGTTCTCCACTGCCGATGACCTGGCGAAATTCGCGCAGGCGATGCTGAACGGCGGCGCACCAATCTTGTCGCCGTGGGTCGTCGAGAAGATGACCACGCCGCAGCAGCCGCCGAATCTTACCAACGTCCGCGGCTTGGGATGGGACATTGATTCGCCGTTCTCTTCCAACCGCGGTGACCTGCTGCCGGTTGGCTCGTTCGGACACACAGGGTTTACAGGCACGTCGCTATGGATTGATCCCACGACCAATACCTACATCATCTTGCTGACCAACGCGGTTCACATGAAGTACGGGAATGTAATTGCTTTGCGCACCGAAGTGGCGACGGCGGTTGCCGCGGCGCTGCAATTGACGCCCAGCGAAGAGCAGCAGATGCGCGTGGCGCGCATCACCGGATACAACGAAGCCGCGGTCGCCAGCCGGCGCGTGGTGGCGCGGAATGGGCAAGTGCAGAATGGCATCGACGTGCTGGAGCAGCGTAACTTCGACGCGCTCAAGAACGGCGGGGCTTCGCCGCGCATTGGATTGGTAACCAACCAGACCGGCATGGATTCGCGCGGACGGCGCACAATTGACGTTCTGTACCATACTGCGGGACTGCAACTCACCGCGATCTTCAGCCCGGAACACGGCATTTTCGGCACGCTCGACACGGCGGAAATTCCCACGCTGAAAGACGCAGGGACCGGCATAACCATTTACAACGTCTATGGCGACACCGACGCCAAGCGTCGCCCTTCGCCGGATGTGCTGCGGAACCTGGATGTGCTGGTTTATGACATGCAGGATGCAGGCGCGCGCTTCTACACCTACGAAACTACGCTGGGATATTTCCTGGAAGCTGCCGCCAAAGCGGGCAAGCCGATCGTGGTGCTGGACCGCCCCAATCCCATCACTGGGGCTTACGTTCAGGGGCCAATGTCGGAGGCAGGGCAGGAGAGCTTCGTCAACTACCACGCGCTTCCGGTACGGCATGGGATGACGATTGGCGAACTGGCGATGCTTTATAACAGCGAGCGGCACATCAACGCCAATCTCACTGTGATTCCCATGAAAGACTGGATGCGCGGCGACTGGTTCGACTCCACGGGACAAGTCTGGATTAATCCTTCGCCGAACCTGCGCAGCCTGGAAGCGGCGGCACTCTACCCTGGAGTGGCTCTGCTGGAAGGGACCAACGTCTCCGTCGGCCGCGGCACGGACACGCCCTTCCAGTTGATCGGCGCGCCATGGGTTGACGCCACGGAACTGTCACGCTATCTCAACGCGCGGAACATCGCGGGAGTGCGCTTTGTGCCGACGAGTTTTACTCCGGCCAGCGGCACCTATGTTCGCCAGCAGTGCAGCGGCGTGCACATCGTCGTCACCGACCGCGAAGCCGTTGACGCACCAGAATTAGGGATTGAGCTGGCCGCCGCGTTGCACAAACTTTCGCCTCTTGGCTTTGATATGGATCGGATGAATCAGTTGCTGGCCAATAAAGCAGT
Source organism: Candidatus Korobacteraceae bacterium (assembly GCA_052147365.1). Classification (GTDB taxonomy): domain Bacteria; phylum Acidobacteriota; class Terriglobia; order Terriglobales; family Acidobacteriaceae; genus Bog-257. The sequence continues at coordinate 7,668 of JBKQKT010000273.1, forward strand.
CTTTGCGGCGCTTAAGGCAGGAGAAGATTCGCGGCGCATCGCCGACGACTGGCGCGACGCGCTGGAGCAGTTCATGCAAGTTCGAACGAAATACTTGATCTACTGATAATCAGGCTGCTGTTAATCGGCCAGTTGCCCGGCGCCCAGCTTGGGGATTTTTTCCCCGGTCAAGGTCAGATTTCGCTCCAGCACCATCTCGATAGAGTCCCCCACGCTCAATTGAATTTCGGGTCCGCGCGTGAAGAGCACCGTGGCCAGGCCGAGTGCGGCGCCAGTCCCAGCGCCAATGGCTGCTCCTTTTCCGTTGCCGGCGATGGCTCCAATGGCGGCGCCCGGAATGGTCGTTTCCGCGATTCTTTCCGCATCCTTGCCTTTGTTGCTGGCGCCCTGAATGGTCCCTTCCTGACCCTTCACGTCATTGTCCGGCGAACCCGGAGTTCCATGGACTGCGCCCGGCAGGACCACCGTGTATCCGTTGGGGTAGATCAGCGAATTGAAGCCCAGCAGCAATTCGGCACGGCCCTTCACGTGACCCGGACGCTGCACGCGCTTAATCTCGCCCTGGACGAAGGTTCCAGCCGGAATCACAATATGATCGTACTGCGTGATGGGGAAGGCGGTCTGCGCGTAAACCGGATCGCCAACGTGCGCACTCTTGGTGTTGATGCCTTGCTTCAAGGTGAGAGGGATCTTGGTGCCCGCCGGAACCGTGACGGACTCCGGCATATCTCCTATCGCACTCGAAGCCTCGGGTGGGTTCTGGACTGTGAGCTTAGGCGTGTCCTGAGCCACGGAGGCAGAAGAGGCGGCAGGAGCGGCTTTGGGGGCAGTAGTTGTCACAGCATTGGGACCGACTGTGCCACCGGCTTGGGGTTTGGGAGGCGTGCGCGGCGTGAGCTGAGGCTGCTCGTCCTGAGCAAGAAGTGTGACCGAGCCAACGGCCAGCACTGCGCCAACTAGAACAATCCTGAGCTTCATGGTGGCTCACCCGCTGAAGATGTCTTCTCTCTGAAACGCGAGAGGCAGACGAAAGTCGCGCTGGCACTACTTTAGCGCATATAGCGCGTTTACGTGCGCCGTTACCGTTATCTTCTGGGCGCCGAACTCTTCTGTCGGAGCCGGCCCGCCGATTGCCATCGGTGCAGCCTGCTTCGCGAACGCCATTGGCCGTATCGGCGTTGGCTCGAAGGTGTCCACCGACGCGTAGGAAAGTTCACCCAAGCTGCGACCACTGGAGCGGGCGACGGCATCGGCCTCGTTATGAGCGCGGCGCAGCGCGTCTTGCACCGCTTTGATCTTGGCCGCGTCGATGTCGTCGAGCTGATACGTAATGGACTGATTGCTGGTCACGTCCATGTTTGCCAGACCTTCGGCAATCGGACCGACTTTGGAGAAGTCCTTAACCTTGACGCTGATGTCGGTATCAACGCGATAACCGACCAGCTTGCGCTTCGGATTCTTATAGTCGTAAACCGGCTGCACCGCGAAGCGGCCGACTTGCGCGTCTTTGGGGTCGATTCCGTTGTTGCGTAGAAGCTGGCGAACCTGTTCGGCGGCGCGCGTGGCACGGTCGTTGGCATCCTGCAGTTTCTCTTCCTGCGCCGAGATGTTGAACTGCACCAGAGCAGTGTCGGGCTCCGACTCGAACTTGCCATCTGCGCCAATCCAGACGGTGTTGGGCTGAGGCAAGGCACTGGTGCGATCCTGTGCCGCGAGTGAAGCGGAAAGAACGAGCAAGCCGGCCAGCGTGAGTAGGGCGAGCGAATGATGGCGCTTCTTCATGTCTAGACGGTCCATGGGAATGAGTGTAATCCCAAGTCGGGAAGCTTGCGTTCAATCGTGGATCACAAGCCGCTTGTGTTTGTACTGAAAGCAATGCTAGCATTGACTACATGGCAACCCTAACTATTCGCCAGTTGGATGAAAAAACCAAGGCCCGCTTGCGTGTCCAAGCCGCACACCACGGACGTTCCATGGAAGAAGAGGCGCGGGAGATCCTGCGCTCCGCTCTTACAAGGGTACAGACCGGGGGAGGAAGTCTCGCTGAGTCTATACGCAAGCGATTCGCACCTTTCGGCGGGGTCGAACTCGAACTCCCGCAGCGAGATTCGCTTCGACAGCCACCGGATTTTGCCGCGTGATCATCCTCGACACGAACGTAATCTCTGAGTTGATGCGGCCCATGCCTTCTGGGCAGGTTGCCGGCTGGGTCGAAAAACAACCGACGGCCGAGCTCTTCACTACGGCGATCACCGAAGCAGAGATCTTCTACGGCATAGAGTTGCTCGCCAAAGGCAAGCGCCGTGAGGGCTTGCTGGCAGCAGCAGAGGCGATGTTCAGCAATGATTTTGTCGGCCGAGTGATCGGATTTGACAGCAACGCGTCGCGGGCTTTTGCCGCCATTGCTGCGCGCCGTCGCACTGTCGGCAAACCCATCAGCCATCCTGACGCACAGATCGCCGCCATTGCGCAATTCCACCGGGCTGCACTCGCCACGCGCGACGCAGCCGGCTTTGAAGACTGCGGGATTCAGATCGTTGATCCCTGGTCTGAGTAACGGTGCAGAGGGTCGCGGCTGGCCTGCGAACCTGTGTCATAATTCTTGCACCGTGGAGGGGAAGAGTGGTTTCTGTTGAGTCGCGGTCGGAAGGGGCGAGAGCGCCTTCGACCGACGGAGACACGCTCCAATCCCCCCCGAGGCTCCGCATTCTGCTCAGTCTCTGCCTGGTGCTGGCCACTGTAGCGCTGTACTATCCGGTCCACAGCCAGCCGTTTTCCAGCTACGACGACCCCGCCTACGTGACCAGCAATCCCCACGTGAAGTATGGCTTGGATTGGGAGATGTTTAAGTGGTCTTTCACCACATTGCAGCCGGAATGGCATCCCCTGACCTGGCTCTCCCACGGCCTGGACTGCCACCTGTTTTACCTCAATGCGTCGCGCCATCACGACATGAACCTTGTACTCCATGCCATGAACGCGGTGGTGCTGTTCTGGCTTTTGGTTCGGGCAACTGGTTACACGGGCCGCAGCTTCATGGTAGCAGCGCTGTTCGCCTTGCACCCCATCAATGTGCAATCTGTGGCCTGGATTGCGGAGCGCAAGAACGTGCTCAGCATGTTCTTCCTTCTGCTGGCGCTGGGAGCCTATGGCTGGTATGCGCGAAACCCGCGGGCCGGCCGCTACGTAGTTGTCGCCCTGTTGTATGCGCTGGGTCTGCTGGCGAAGCCTCAAATCGTCACATTCCCCTGCCTGCTGCTGCTGTGGGATTATTGGCCGTTGCAAAGGATGTTCGCTCCCAGTACCGACCGAGGATTGGGCACGACAATGGTTCCGGCAAGGAAGTTTTCCTGGCTGCTATGGGAGAAGCTGCCGCTGTTTGCGCTCTCCGCCGCCGATTCCTTGGTGACACTGCGTGCGCAATACTCCAGAGGTGGTACGAACCCCCTAGTTTCTTACACGTTTTGGGCACGGCTGCAGAACGCGCTGGTGTGCTACGTGCGGTACGTGGGAAAGGCGCTGTGGCCGTCACGCCTGACCGTGCTATATCCATACTCGCCGTCTGCTATACGGGCATGGCAGGTGGTCGCGTCTGTGTTCCTTTTGCTTCTCGTCTCCGTACTTGTAATTAAGTGGCGCCGTCACCGGTATCTGCTGGTCGGCTGGTTCTGGTTTGTGGGAACGATGTTCCCCATGATCGGTATCTTCTATATCAACGACCAGGCAATGGCGGATCGTTACGCGTATCTGCCGTTCATAGGACTGTTTATCATGACTTGCTGGGGCGTGGCGGATCTGCTCCCCAGAGTGCGCAAGCTGGCGAGTACCGAGGACGGCGCGCAGGAACGGCTTCGTCTTACAGTTGGGATGGCGGTTCTCAGCCTCGCGGTTTTGCTGGCGCTGGGACTGGTGGCGCATCGCCAGCTTAAGTACTGGAACAGCGACGTGGCCATGTGGACGCACGCGCTGGAAGTCACCAGCAACAATTGGGTAGCCGAGGACAATCTCGGTGCAGTGCTCCTGGATCGTGGGCAACTCGACGATGCGATGGCGCACTTCCGGTCGGCTACCGCAATCTTTCCCAATTATCCGATGACCTATTTGTTCATGGGCGAGTACTATCGGCAGCGCCACGAGCCGCAGGCTGCCATCGAGCAATATCAGAAAGTGGTAACGCTGTCGGACGACCCCGGTGCGCAGTACGCCCGCATACGTCTGATGGCGCTTCAAAGTATGGCCGAGGTCTACCGAGACCTCGGAGACAATGCCCACGCCGCGGAGTGTATCGAATCCGCCAAACGCATGCTTACCAGCAGGCATTGATTACCGCAGGCAGCCCGGGCTCAGGCAACACCACCTTGGCGCTATTGACCAGTCGCCGATTCGCTGTATAGTTGCGCCTCACAGCGTTTGCTTTGTCCTTCCAAGAAGGGAAGACGGAAAGGGACGATATGCGCCTACATCGAATTCTCGCGTTTGCGGCTATTGTTCTTCTGATTATGTCCGGCCGGTCTTACAGTCAATCATGTCCCAGCCCCAGTTATCCGAGCCCCACGCCGTCCCCAATTGATTCCACCTCCTGCGGTCCAGCAGGGAAGGGCGGCGACGAAGCTGCCCAGAACGAAGCCAAGAACAACTTCTGCGCGCCATCTCCGGCAAAGCCGATAACCATTCCCCAGATGGTAAGCCTTCAGACGCAGGTGCAAAAGAACAAGAGCATTCCGTTTGGCAACCCGGACAGCCATCCCCTGACAAAGCAGGCCGGACCGGCGACGGACCGCGCTCCATTGGTGAAGCTGGGCGAGGGGAATGAAGTTGTATTGACTGGTTTCGTGAAGATTGCGCGCCAGGAGGAAGCTGAGAGCGTGAACTGCGGCATCGGTGAAGGCGTGCCCAATGAGCCCCAGTATCACGACATCCACATTGCCATTGTTGCCAGCCCGACGGCAGCTGAATGTTCCAGCGTTGTGGTTGAAATGATTCCACACCACCGGCCCACCGCCTGGACGGCTGAACTGGTCGAGGCAGTAGCCACGGCAAAGCTGCCGGTTCGGGTGACGGGTCAACTCATGTTTGACTCGAGCCACACCCCTTGCATAAAGGGCAAGGCGATTAAGGACGACCCCTCACGAGCCTCGCTGTGGGAAATCCACCCGATCTATTCTTTCGAGGTATGCCCGCAGGGGAATTGCACCTCCGGCAGCGGCTGGGTGCCTTTGGACACATGGAATAAGAAGCCCTAAGCGTGCTTCGGTTGACTCCGACGCGGTTTTGCAGCGCATCCTATGGTGTGGTCCCCCGGCAGCCGGAGGCGGCCCATTCCTCTTTGCGGAAGTTTCCCAGAACCAAACTCGACATTACTTTTGTGCTTTCGTAAATCATTCCGAGGTTGAGAAATCTATTGCAGCAGAGGTAAGTTTCTCTCAGGCGGCAATGGGTGCGCCGCCAGGAGCAAGCGATGCGCAGATGGTTTGTGCCACTTACGGTGCTCGGGCTGGGAGGTATTGGTGTGGTGTTGCTGAGCGAACGAGGTCGGAGCACAATGCGCGCTCTCTTCCGGAACTTCGGCCACGCTACCGGCAAGTTGCTGGAATGGAATGAGGGCCTACAGGACGAACTGGATCGTATACATGCGATGCTGGATGGAGTGGCCGAATCACTCGGCGTTCATCCAGAGGCGAAAACGAGTGGTTAGCGGCTGACTATTGCCGGTGCACGGTCGGCAAAGTTCTGAAGTTTCCCAACTGCCGCTACAAGGGTGAGATCTCGTTGATCCTTCCGGCCATGCGTATATCTCGCTGGGTGACCCCGCCCGAGTCGTGGGAAACCAGCACCAGCGTGACCTTGTTGTAGTTTATGTGAATGTCGGGGTGGTGGTTGATCGCTTCGGCGGCTTCGGCGATCTGGTTCACGAAATCCATGGCCTGGACAAAGTTGCCGAATTCAAATCTGCGCTCGATGGAATTGCCATTTTTCGCCCAGCCGGAAAGTTTCTGCAAGGCTTGCTGAATCTCGGCATCCGATAGCACCGTGCTCATCACCACCTCCTGGATTTTGTAACCGCTCCACCTTCCCAGGCCACAAGCGTCAATTACGGGCTGTCTTAGCGAAGCCGTAGCGTTTGGAGCGCCCCTGGGCCTCGATCTCCGTCCGCAGGTCCTGCCAGATGTGTTCCGGGATGGATTCAAATACTTTGACGATCTCGGGATCGAATTGCTTGCCCGACTGGTGTTGAATTTCGCGCCTGCCTGAAGAAATAGATTGCGCGGCGCGATAGGGGCGGTCAGAGGTCATGGCGTCGAAGGTGTCGGCAATGGCAAATATCCGCGCGCCGAGAGGAATCTGCTCGGCTTTTAAGCCGCGCGGATAACCGCTGCCGTCATAACGTTCCTGGTGGGAATACACGATATCGGCAGCCTCCTGCAGAAAGGGAATCTTGCGCAGCATCTGGTAGCCAAGCAGGGCATGCTGCTGCATAATCGACTGCTCTTCCGCGCTGAGTCGTCCGGGTTTTCGCAAGATGGCGTCGGGGATCGCCATCTTGCCAACATCGTGCAGAAACGCGCCGCGCGCGATGACGCGAACGCGCTCCTGCGGCAGTCCCATGGCACGCGCTATCGCGATGGTGAAGGCGGTTACGCGTTTGGAATGGCCTTCGGTCTCAGCGTCCTTCAGATCAAGAGCGTCTCCTAGAGCTTCGAGGGTGATGTCGTAAGAACGCTCGAGATCGGCCAGCGCCTTGCGGAGCATCTCCGTGCGGTCCGACACCAGCGACTCGAGTTTCGTCTGGTAGGCCAGGTTCTCGGCCTTCAGGCGACGGTTTTCCACGGCGCGCCGCACACTGGCGAGCAGTTGTTCACGCTCGAACGGCTTCAAGAGGTAGTCGTACGCTCCGTTGCGCATGGCCGCCAGAGCGACGGAAATGTCATGTA
>JBKQKT010000274.1:0-7496 GCA_052147365.1 Candidatus Korobacteraceae bacterium
GGAGCGAAACACCGTCATACTACGCGCCGGACCCAGCAAAATCAAGCAAAAGGAAGGAATCCTGAAAAATGACTCAGGTTCTTATAGGGAGTAGTCTGTCCGGCCCGAGGGCGATTCAAAGAGCGACCCCACGTCACGAGAAGCCTGGGAGGAGCGTGTCCGATCGGCTTCACAAGTTGCTAACACCGACGGAAAGCTGGGGGGTCGCAATGACGGTGATGATCCCGCCGTATTTCGGCGTGGCCCAGGAAGTCATGGCTTGCGGTTTGTGGAAAGAAATGAAACCGAGCGAACGGAGCCTCTACGCTTACCTGATGTACCAGAGTGAACGGCGCAGTACGCTTGCGTTTACGGCGAAGGATTGCGACATCGCCCTTAGTGGGGTCAAGTCACGCAGCCTTTGTAACGCACGCAAGAAGCTACAGGAGCGCGGGTTAATACGCTATTCAGCGGGACGAGGCAACATCTACACGTACACCATCTGCGACGTGGAAACACGACTTCCGTACCCTGGTGACCAAAAGGTGCGAGTTATGTATCAACCAAAACGACCAGAGCCGGGAGCGAAGGCGCAAGGTGCCGCATGCGGTCCCTCAAAGCCGGTGATTCGTCCAGTTGACAACGAGCCAAGCGGAGCGAAGGCGCCCTTATCGAGCTATGGGCTTCCAGGGGTATTTAGCAGAGCAGCAGGTTCTGCTGAGCAGGAAGAGTGAACAGGTAACCGTGAGAACGGCAATCATTGCTAACCCCGTTGCAGATTTTGTTGCTCAGCTACGCAGGTTTTGCAATTTCGTTTCTGCAAACTCTTTGGGTTGTGTGAATTGCTTATCCATCGCGCATTACTACAAAACATTCCTAATAAGGGGAAATTCCTAGTCTTTGGTTTCTTGCTCTTCCCTCATTGGCCTGACGTGAAAGAAAGTCTCAGCGCTCACCGAGTGCCCGACCAAACAAAGGTTTTTCATTTTTGTCTTGTAGTCTTAAACCTAACGTGATAGGTTAATGCCATGAAGTGCCCGAAGCATGGTGTCCCGCTGGTTTGTTACTGCCCCGCTTGTCGGGGCCAGATCACAACCAAACGAAAAGCTGCTGCCTCGCGCGAGAACGGAAGACTGGGAGGGCGTCCGAAGGGCAGCAAAACTCAGAGAAAGGCAAAGCCATGATCTACAAGCGCGGTCGTATCTATTGGTACAAGTTCGTCTGGCAAGGTGAGTCAATCCGCGAATCTACAAAGCAGGGAAACGACAAGGTTGCGCGCCAGATGGAAGCGGCGCATCGAACCTCGCTGGTAAAGGGCGAAGTAGGAATACGCGAAAGAAAACAGGTTCCCACTCTCGGCACGTTCGCCGGATCACAATTCATGCCCTGGGCTCAGGCCACGTTCGCCGCGAAGCCTAAGACGTGGCTTTGGTATCGGAATGGAGTCCGTCGCCTACTTGCCGGCCGCGAGGTCGCGGAGTGCAACCTCGACCAGATCGCAGGTGAGCACATCGCGGGATACGTGGCGCGGCGACAGTCTGAGGGGCTATTGGTGTCGAGCATCAATCGGGAGTTGCAAGTGCTACGCCGGATGCTTCGACTTGCGCTGGAATGGGGTGTGGTGGAGCGAGTCGCCAAGGTGAGGATGATTAGCGGCGAACAACACCGCGAATTTGTGCTCACGTCTGAGGAAGAGGCGCGGTACTTGGCCGCTGCTCCCGAACCGCTGGCCTCGATTGCGACCGTTCTCGCGGACACTGGCTTTCGCCCGGAAGAGTCTTACCGCATGAGATGGGAAGCGGTCACCTGGATGAATGGCCGCAATGGAACCATACTCGTGACACACGGAAAGACCGCTGCTGTTCGGCGCGTCATTCCCATGACACCGAGGGTCAGAGCACTGCTAGAAATGCGCTGGGAGGCCGCTGGGCGGCCCGTGGAGGGCTGTGGACTGCACCTACCCACAGTGGGCCACGTCGAAGCGTCGAGCCTCAAGAAGCAGCACGCGAAGGCTCTCAAGTTCTCGAAGGTGCGGCCCTTTGTGCTGTATTCGTTCCGCCACACGTTTCTGACGCGCCTCGGCGAGTCCGGCTGCGATGTTTGGACGCTGGCGCGGATCGCTGGGCACAGTTCCATCGCAATCTCAGCCCGGTATGTCCACCCGTCCGAGGATGCCGTGCTCACCGCCATTTCGCGGCTGGGTGGGCACAATTCTGGGCACAGTGCGATTTTGCGCGGTGACGAAAAAAACGGCGGCGGGCTGCTAACCCAAGCAGCAGGAATAGAATAAATGGCGCGCCCTGAGAGATTCGAACTCCCGACCTTCTGGTTCGTAGCCAGACGCTCTATCCAGCTGAGCTAAGGGCGCGCGAGCTTGCGGCATGCGTATTATAACAAACCTCGTCGAGCTCCCTGCCCTCTGATGGCCAAGCTCTCCGATATCGTTTTGTGGTTGGCTGGAGGGCGTTTTGTGCGGTAGAATCACTGCACCGCTGTTACTCCACCTGATTGGCTACTCCGAGGGATTGCCCGTCTTGGGAACCGGCCAATGGTTCCAGCAGGTCGAGTACGCCCGAGGGTATCGAGAAACGGCGCCACTGCCACGAAACTTGTTGCGTGATGAGGTTAGGGAGGAAGTATGGGTTTCTTGAAGACCACTGGACATAGGTTCGGAATCGCCGGCGAGTTGTTTGCCTTCTTCTGGAACAACAAGCGCTGGTGGATGACCCCCATCCTGATCACACTTGGCGTTTTTGCTCTGCTGTTGATCCTGGCGCAAAGCTCCGCTATCGCGCCGTTCATTTACTCGTTCTTCTAAAGGAAAAGACAAACAATGTTGGCGCCGCTTCATTCGATCCGACTGCATTGGCGCGCCGTCCTGGCGGTCATCGCTGTTGCTGTGGTGGTCTGGTTCTGTTTACCTGCCTCGTTGAGGACGAAGCTGTGGGAAGGCTGGAAGAAGTTCGGCCATGCCCTCGGGAATTTTCAGGCCCGCGTGCTTCTCACCGTCATCTACGCGGTTCTAATTATGCCCTTCGGATTGCTCGTTCGCTTCTTTGCCGACTCGCTGCATAGTAAGAAGCGGCCCGAGCGGTGGTTCGACCACCCTCCCGTGGCCAATGACCTGAACGAGGCCCGCCGCCAAGGCTGACATGAATATCCTGGGGATCTCCTGCTATTACCATGATGCCGCGGCCGCTTTGTTGCAAGACGGAAAGCTCATTGCCGCCGCGGAAGAAGAACGCTTCAGCCGCATCAAGCATGATTTCGGCTATCCCACCAATGCCATCCAGTTCTGCCTGGATAGCGGCGGGATCAAGAGCGGAGACGTGGACTATGCCGTCTTCTACGAGAAGCCCTTCCGTAAGTTCGACCGTATTCTGATGACGGTCCTGCAAACCTATCCCTTGTCCTACAAGGTCTTTCGCGAGTCCATGATCACCTGGATGATCGATAAACTGTGGGTCGGGTCCAAGATCGCAGCGGAACTGGGCATCCCGCGCGACCGCATCCTATACGCCGAGCACCACATGTCGCACGCCGCCAGCGCGTTCTTGTGCTCCCCTTTTGACGAGGCGGCCATCCTAACAGTGGATGGTGTCGGCGAGTGGGTAACGGGGACCAGGGGCGTGGGCAAAGGCAGCAACATCGAGATTCGCAAGCAGATGAACTTCCCCCATTCCCTGGGCCTTCTTTATAGCGCCTTCACCGCATTTCTCGGCTTTGAGGTCAACGAGGGCGAATACAAAGTGATGGGCATGGCGCCCTATGGCCAGCCCCGCTACGTGGACAAAGTATGGAAGTTGATCCGGCAGGAGCGCGATGGGTCGTTCACCCTCGACATGGACTACTTCTGCTTTCCCCACTCCACCGACAAGACCTTCAACAGCCGCTTTTCTCAGTTGTTCGGGGAGCCGCGCCCGCCCAAGATGCTGTTCTTTACAGAGGCATCGGGCTTTCCCACTTACTTTGGGGATCCGCCGGCAAACTTTGCTGAGCTGTGCAAGATGAACCAGCATTATGCCGACATTGCTGCCAGCATTCAGCGAGTGACGGAAGAAGTCTTGATCTGCATGGCACAGGAGTTGCAGCGAGACACCGGCTTGAAGAAGCTGTGCATCGCCGGCGGTGTGGGCCTCAACAGTGTGGCCAATCAGCGCATTTTGCGAGAGACCGCGTTCGACGAGCTGTTCATCCAGCCATCTGCCGGAGACGGCGGAGGGGCTCTGGGGGCTGCTCTCTGGGCCGACAACATGCTGCTGGGCAATCCCCGGCGCTATTGCATGGACCACGCATACTGGGGACAAGAATATTCGCCCGCTGAGATCCAGGGTTTCCTCGACCAGAACCACATCCCCTATCAGCGCATTGACGACTACGACCGTCTTTTGGACCAGACCGTGGATCGGCTGCAGAGCGGAAAGGTGATTGGCTGGTTTCAGGGCCGTTTTGAGTGGGGTCCGCGCGCGTTGGGCAATCGCAGCATCCTTGCCGATGCTCGCAATCCCCACATGAAGGACATCGTCAACACCAAGATCAAGTTCCGCGAACCTTACCGTCCGTTTGCGCCATCGATCCTGGCGGAATGTGCCGAAGCCTACTTCGATCTACCTAACGCCATGGAGCACTATCCGGGACGCTACATGCTGTACGTCGTGCCGGTGCGGCCCCACAAGCATGACGTGCTCCCCGCCATTACTCACGTGGACGGCACCGGCCGGTTGCAAACCGTGTTCCGCGACACCAATCCCCGCTATTATGGGTTAATCGAGCGCTTCGGCCAGGCGACCGGCGTGCCGGCGGTGCTCAACACTTCGTTCAATCTCAAAGGTGAGCCCATCGTGAACACGCCCGCCAACGCCTTCAGCACCTTCTCGAAGAGCGAGATGGACACGCTGGTACTGGGCGACTTCGTTGTGGACAAGGCGAAGAACTAAGGCATTAATAACGAATCAAACCGCGGATCACGCAGAATGCGCGGATTCAGCCTTTGATTCCGACTAATCCGTGTCATCCGTGAAAATCCGTGGTCAGTTCTTTTTCGTGACCGGGAAGAACGCTTCGAATTCCCTAACCACTACCTCGGGCACTTCATCGCGCTTCGATTTCTGCGACAACCCGTGCGGCGCGCCAGCGATAATCACCAGCTTTTTCCGCGCCGGGATTAATTTGATCGCGCCTTCTAGTTCCTCGATCGAACCGAAGGAGTCCTTGGTCCCGCTAACGAAAAGCGTCGGAGTCTGCAGGTTGGGAAAATGCGCGGTGCGCAATTGCGCGGGTCGCCCGGGAGGATGCAACGGATACGACAGCAGCAGCAAGCCATCAACCAGCGACAGTTCTTCGGCCACCAGCATGCTCGCCTGGCGACCGCCATAAGAGCTGCCACCTAGAAATGCGCGCCCGACGAACTGCTTCCTCATTAGTTCGACCGCACGACGCAGACCAGCCTGGTCGGTCTTCGCATCAGAGGGCGAAGGCGCGCCGCGCGGACGCCGCTGCCTGTATGGCAAGTCGCAGCGCAACACAGTTAGCCCCGACGCAGCGAATTTCTCCGCCAACGCTACCAGCAGCGGAGCACTGCAATTGCCGCCTGCTCCGTGTGTCAGCACAAGGAATCCATTGTCCGAGTTCTCCGCCCGATGCAGAAATCCGTGCACTGGCGGTTCACCCGGCGTGTCATCCAAGAACGATTGGGCTTCGCTCGTCGTCACGATGTGACCCGTTAGTGAAAATTCCGAATCAGTATGGCATCGGTGTGGTGATGGCCGCGCGCCATCACCAGCGTACCGTCAGGAGTTATGACCGAGTTGAAGATTTCGTCTGAGGTAAAGCTCGTCAACGGCGTACGGGCGCCGCTATCGAGCGTTAACTTCCATAGGTTGGTGACCGAGTTGTGAGTTTCACCGTAAACCAAGCCCTTGTCGTCAGGAGTAAACAGCGGGAACCCCTGGGTCGTAAGGCTGATATCCACCGGCCCCAGTAACTTGCCGTCGGCCGCGGAGAGGATGCCAACTTTCCACTGCGAAGCCTTGTCATCGAAGTACTTCACAACTATGCGGTCGCCACGGTGCGAGAAGGAATGGCTCTGGATCTGCAAGTCGGAGACCGGCAGAGGATCTCCCCCGGTAAACGGCGCCTTCAGCAAGTGCACTTTCCCTTCCACCCACCGATCAAAATAAACCCATGCGCCGTCCGGCGACAGTGCAGGGTCCAGGTCGGCATTGCCGAAGCTCAACTGTCGCAACTCGCTGCCGTCTACGTTGGCAAGCCAGATATTGGGCTTGCCGTCCTTGAAGCAGGTAAAGCCCACGTGTCTGCCGTCATGCGAAAGAGCCGGCGTTGCACAGAACTCGTCGGCAGGGCTCACCTGTGCGGCGCTGGAGCCATCCAGGTTGGCGGTGAAGATGGATTCGACCCCCGTGGCGATCGAGGTGTAAGCCACCTTGCCACCAGCGGCATCCAATCCATCTGTACCGTCCCCCTCGGCTTGCGTAACCTGCTTTTCATCTTTGTAGTTGCCAGTTGCAACCCAGAGGTTGGAGTGCGGCACCTGCTGCACGGTCACAAGCGTCGAGCCGTCGGAGGTCACACCCAGGCTGAGCCTGCCGTAGCTGTTCAAATCGTTGGTGATGCGTACAACTTCGCCCGCAGGATAGGAGACGAACCAAAGCTGACTGGACGCCGAGCCGATTCTTGGCGTCCCCGAAAATACCAGCCCCTCGCCACTGTTCAGCCATATCAAGCGCGCTACCTCACCCGGTAGCCTTTTCGTCAGTGCGGTCTCTTTGCCCGCCAGGTCGTACAGTGAAATTCCATCGCTAAACCCAGAGGCGTTCAGCCGCTGCTTGCCCACGGCAATAAACTTACCATTGGGTGACCAGGAAGGCCCGTGAGTCTCGAACCAGTCAGCGCCGATCCTGCCGGTCGCAACCGCATGGGCATTGCTGCCGTCGGCGTTGGCGACGATCAGTTGCGAAGTCGGGCCCTCTGGAGAGTTCTCGCGCACATAGGCAAACTGACTACCATCGGGAGAAAAGGTGATCGGGCTAGCGACATTGGAAAGCACCTTCTGCGGAGGGCCACCGAGCGTGGGCACCTTGTAGAGCGCGCCGTTCGGTTCCTCCTTGGTGGTGTGCTGGTAGTACACGAAATTGCCGTCGTGCGAGAATGTCGTCCCTCCGAAACCCGCGTCGCTGTCGGGAACTAGCTTGACTGCGCTGGGAGTCGCGATCTGCCGCAGCCACAGGCTCGGTCTGCCATCCCTGCTTACTTCATAAACCACATACCTGCCGTCGGGCGAAATACTGGTAGAGCCGTTCGTCTGCCCATCGTGAGTAAGGCGCTCGACCGACATTTGCTGCGCTACCGCGCGCGATGGCCGCGGCTGCGGCCGCGAGTACAACAGCCAGGCAAGCGCCCCGATCACTAGTACGGCAATAACCGCCGCGATGGCCACGCCGGTCTTGTGACGCTTGGCTTCGCCGAGGAGCACTGAGCCACTCGAAGGCGTCTTCGGC